>NZ_LEKG01000180.1:0-16146 GCF_001029515.1 Micromonospora sp. RV43
GCCCCGGCTGCTCACCGGCCCCGAGCAGGACCTGATCATTCGTGAGCTGCTCGACGTGGTGGGGGAGGAACCCGGCGACGACCCGGTCGGCTGGCCGGAGGACCTGCGCCCCGCGCTGCGTACCCGGGCGTTCGCCCAGCAGCTCCGCGACCTGCTGATGCGTGCCGCGGAGCGCGGCGTCGGCCCGGTCGAGCTGGCCCGGCTGGGCGAGAAGCTGGGCCGCGCCGACTGGCCGGCCGCCGCGCGCTTCCTGCGGGAGTACGTCGCCGTGCTCGCCCTGCGCGACGTGAGCAACCGGGGCTCGGTGGCGTACGACCCGGCGGAACTGGTGCGCGCCGCCACCGGCATGTTGCTCGACGACCCCGAACTGCTCGCCGCCGAGCGTCGTCGCCTGACCCACGTGTACGTCGACGAGCTGGCCGACACCGACCCGGCCCAGCTCGACCTGCTCGCCGTGGTGGCCGGAGGCGGCCGGTCCCTCGTCGCGTTCGCCGACCCGGACTCGTCCACGTACGCGTTCCGCGGCGCCGACCCGGCGGGCGTCACCACGTTCCCGCACCGCTTCCGCACCGCCTCCGGTGCTCCGGCGGCGCAGGTCACGCTGACCACCTCGTACCGGGCCGGGCCGGAGCTGCTGGCGGCGACCGCCCGGCTGGCCCGGCGGCTGCGCGGCCCGGCGGGGCACCGGCGGCTGCGCCCGCTTCCCGGCGTGCCCGCCGGAACGGTGGAGGTACTGACGTTCCGGTCCGCCACCAGCGAGTCGGCGTGGCTGGCGCACGCGTTGCGCGAGGCGCACCTGCTCGACGGCGTGCCGTGGTCCCGGATGGCGGTGCTGGTCCGCTCCACCGGCCGGCAACTGCCGTCGCTGCGGCGCGCGCTGCACACGGCCGGTGTGCCGACCGTCGTGCACGGCGAGGACCTGCCGCTGCACCTCCAGCCGGCGGTCGCCCCGCTGCTGCTCCTGCTGCGCTGCGCGCTCGAACCCGACCGGCTGGACGAGGAGGCGGCCGTCGCGCTGCTGCACTCCCCGCTGGGCGGGGCCGACCCGCTGGCCGAACGGCGGCTGCGCCAGGGGTTGCGGGCGCTGGCGCTGGCCGCCGGCGACCGCCGTCCCTCCGGCGAGCTGCTGGTGGAGGCACTTCGCGACCCGGCCGAACTGGCCACCATCGAGCGTCGCTGGGCGGCCCCCGCGCAGGCCGTGGCGCACCTGCTCGCGACTGCCCGGGAGACGGCCGGCCGGCCCGGCGCCACAGTCGAGGACGTGCTCTGGGCGGTGTGGCGGGAGAGCGGGCTGGCCGAACGCTGGGCCGGGGCGATCACCCGGGGGCGGGCGGCCACCGGCGAGCACGAGACCGCCCAGCGCTGGCGGGCCGAGGCCGCCGACCGTGACCTGGACGCCGTTCTCGTCCTCTTCGACGCGGCGGCCCGGTTCACCGACCGGTTGCCCGGCGCGCGTACCGAGGTGTTCCTCGACCACGTCCTCGGGCAGGAGCTGCCCGCCGACACGCTCGCCGCCGCCGCCGACCGGGGCGACGCGGTACGCCTGCTCACCGCGCACGCCGCCAAGGGTCTGGAGTGGGACCTGGTCGCGGTGGCCGGGGTGCAGGAGGGCGTCTGGCCGGACCTGCGCCTGCGCGGCAGCCTGCTCGGCTCGGAGCGGCTCGTCGACGTGCTCGCCGGTCGCGCCGACGGCGCCGGGCTGCGGGCCAGCCTGGTCGGGCAGACGTCGGCGCTGCTGGACGAGGAGCGGCGGCTGTTCCACGTGGCGATCAGCCGGGCGCGACGGCGGCTGCTGGTCACCGCCGTGGCGTCCGCCGCTGTCGGCGGGGACGACCACGAGGAGCAGCCGAGCCGCTTCCTGCACGAACTGGCCGCCGCCGACCCACCCGCCACCGGCGGAGGCGGCGCCGCCCCGACCGGCCCGAACCCGACCGGCCCGAACCCGAACGGCCCGAACCCGACCGGGAACGGCCCGACACGTACGGCCACGCGCGGGGGCATCGTGGACGGGCCGGTGCCGCACGGGGACGAGCATCCGCAGGACGGGCCGCCCGCGGCGCTCCCGGTCACCCTGCCGCCGCGTGGGCTCACGCTGTCCGCGCTGGTGGCGGAGCTGCGTACCGCAGTCACCGACCCGGCGACGCCGATCACCCGGCGGCACGCGGCGGCGGGTGAGCTGGCGCGGCTGGCCGCCGCCGGTGTGCCCGGCGCGCACCCGGACGACTGGTGGGGGCTGCGCGGCCTGTCCGACGACCGGCCGCTCGTCGACGAGGGCGAGCCGGTACGGGTCACCCCGTCGGCGATGGAGAGCGCGTTGCGGTGCAGCCTGCGCTGGCTGCTGGAACGGCACGGCGGCAGCGGCCCGGCCAGCGCCGCGCAGGGCGTGGGCAACTTGGTGCACGCCGCCGCGATGCTGGCCGAGGATGCCAGCGTCGACCGGGAGGCGCTGCTGGAGTACGTGGCCGCCCGGTTCGACGCGATCGAGCTGGCCGCCCGGTGGATGGCCGGCCCGGAGCGGCAGCGCGCCGAGGCGATGGTGGACAAGCTGCTGCGCTGGCTGGCCGGCAACCCGCGCCGGCTGCTCGCGATCGAGCACGAGTTCGCGGTCCGGCTCGACGACCCGTCCCGTCCGATCGAGCTGACCGGCCGGGTCGACCGGCTGGAGGTCGACGACGAGGGGCGGCTCGTGGTGATCGACCTGAAGACCGGCAAGTCGACGGCTGTCACCGAGCGGGAGGTGGCCGAACATCCGCAGCTCGGCGCGTACCAGGCAGCCGTGGAGGCGGGCGGGTTCGCCGAGTTCGGCGAGGAACCGGGCGGGGCCGCGCTGGTGCAGCTCGGCACCGGCGCGCGGGACGCCAAGGAGCAGACCCAGGCCGCGGCCGGGGAGGGTCCGGAGGCCGGGTGGGCCACCGCGCTGGTGCGCCGTACCGCAGACACGATGGCCGCCTCGACGTTCGCCGCAGTGGCCAACTCCAAGTGCCGGGTCTGCCCGGTACGCACCAGCTGCCCGGTGTCCGGCCAGGGCCGCCAGGTGGTCGAGCCGCCACCGGAGAACCAGCCGTGAGCGCGAGGAGTGAGCCGGTTTTGCGAGCCCCGCAGTCGCGAACAAAGACTGGACCATGACTGTTCAGCCGGCGCTGTTCGGCGCCTCCGCCACGCCCGCGCCGCGTACCGCCGACGCCGGGCCCCGCTACACGCCGGTCGAGCTGGCCCGGCTGCTGCGGCTGCCCGCGCCCACCCGGGAGCAGGCCGCGATCATCGCTGCGCCGGTGGAACCGCTGCTGGTGGTCGCGGGCGCCGGCTCGGGCAAGACCGAGACGATGGCCGCGCGGGTGATGTGGCTGGTCGCCAACTCCTACGTACGCCCCGAGCACATTCTCGGCCTCACCTTCACCCGCAAGGCGGCCGGCGAGCTGGCGCACCGGGTCCGCACCCGGCTCGACCAGCTCATCCGGCGGCTCGGCCGGCAGGGGCGGGATCCGCACGACGACCCGCTGGCGGGCGAGCCGACCGTGTCCACGTACCACTCGTACGCCGGGCGGATCGTCACCGAGCACGGGTTGCGCGCCGGGTACGAGCCGACCACCCGGCTGCTCACCGAGGCGTCCCGCTGGCAGCTCGTCGACCTGCTGGTGCGCAACTACGACGGCGACATGTCCGAGGTGGACCGGATGCCGTCGACCATCACTGACGCCGTGCTGGCGCTCGCCGGTGAGCTGGACGAGCACCTGGTCGACCCGGACGAGCTGGCCGCCTGGACCGGCCGGTTCTTCGCCGACGTGCAGTCCCGGCCGGGCCGGGTCTACGCCGACGTCCGCAAGGCGCTCCAGCTCCAGCGGACCCGGCTGAAGCTGCTGCCGCTCGTGCGCGCGTACGCCCGGCGCAAGGACGACTTCGAGGCGATGGACTTCGCCGACCAGCTCGCCCGCGCGGCCCGGGTGGCCCGCGACCATCCCGGCGTCGGGGTGATCGAGCGGGACCGGTTCCGGGTGGTGCTGCTCGACGAGTACCAGGACACCAGCCACGCCCAGGTGGTGCTGCTCAACGCGCTGTTCGGCGGCGGCCACCCGGTCACCGCGGTCGGCGACCCCTGCCAGTCCATCTACGGCTGGCGCGGGGCCAGCGCCGGCACGCTCGACCGGTTCCCGGCCGAGTTCGCCCGTACCGACGGCAGCCCGGCCGACGTGCTCAGCCTGACCACGAGCTGGCGCAACCGGCCGGAGATCCTCGGCGTGGCCAACACGCTGTCGGTGCCGCTGCGGGCGGCCGGCGCGCGCGTGCCGGAGCTGCACGCCGCGCTCAGCGTCCGCGACCCGATCCCGCACCGCACGTCGGGCGGGCAGGCCGGCGGCACCGTGCACTGCGCGCTGCTGGAGACGTACGCCGACGAGGCCGACTGGATCGCGGACAGCGTGCTGGCGGCCTGGCGGGGCGCGGCCGGGATGCCCGGCGCGCTGCCCGAGCACATCCCGGCCGACCGCCGCCCGACCACTGCGGTGCTGGTGCGGCTGCGCAGCCAGATCCCGGCGATCGAGGCGGCGTTGCGTGCCCGCGGACTGCCGGTCGACGTGGTCGGCCTGGGCGGGCTGCTGGACACCCCTGAGGTACGGGACGTGGTGTGCACGCTGCGCGTGCTCGCCGACCCGACCGACGGGGCGGCGCTGCTGCGGCTGCTGACAGGCGCGCGCTGGCGGATCGGCCCGCGTGATCTGGTCGCCCTGCACCGCCGGGCCCGCGCCATCGCCCGCAGCCGCCGGGAGCTCACCGGCGACGAGGGCCCGGAGATCACCGTGGACGCGCTGGACGAGGCGACGCTCGTGGAGGCGCTGGCGGACCTGGGGCCGGCGCAGGCGTACTCGGCCGAGGGCTACGCGCGGCTGCGCTCGTACGGGATGGAGCTGGCGCTGCTGCGCTACCGGCTGGACCAGTCCCTGCCGGAGCTGATCGCGGACATCGAGCGGACCATCGGGCTCGACGTCGAGGTGGCGGTCCGGGCCGGCCGGGACGGCGCGGGCGACGCCGGGCTGGCCCGCGCGCACCTGGACGCGCTCGGCGACGTCGCGGCCCGGTTCAGCGGCGAGACGCCCGGCGCCACGCTGGCCGGTTTCCTCGCGTACCTGGCCGCCGCCGAGGACGAGGAGCGCGGGCTGGCGCCCGGCGAGGTCGAGGTGGTGGCCGGCGCGGTGCAGGTGCTCACCGCGCACGCCGCGAAGGGCCTGGAGTGGGACGTGGTGGCGGTGGCGGGGATGACCCGGGGCGTCTGGCCGGGACCGGTCCGCAACTCCGACCACTGGCTGGGCGGGCTGGGCGTGTTGCCGTTCCCGTTGCGCGGCGACGCGGACGGGCTGCCCGAGCTGGCCCTGCCGGAGGCGGAGGACCAGCGCGGCGTGGCCCGGGCGCTGACCGACTTCACCGACGCCTGGCGGGCGCACGACGAGCGGGAGGAGCGCCGGCTGGCGTACGTGGCGGTGACCCGCCCGCGCCGGCTGCTGCTCTGCTCCGGCTACTGGTGGGGGGAGGGGACCAAGCGGTTCCGCGGCCCGTCGGTGTTCCTGCGGGAGGTGCACGACGCCTGCCTGGCGGGCGGGGACGGGCACGTGGTGGACGCGTGGACGCCGGAGCCGGCCGGGGACGCGGTGAACCCGACCACCGAGACGGTGCTGCGGGCCGAGTGGCCGGCCGACCCGCTGGGCACCCGCCGCCCGGCGCTGACCGAGGCGGCGGCGCTGGTCCGCCGCCACCTGGCCGACCCGGAGACGGCCCGTCGCGAGGCGGCAGTGCTCGCCACCACGGGAGCGGCGGACGACGCCGAGGTGGCCCGCTGGCGGCGCGAGGCCGATCTCCTGCTCGCCGAGCGGGCGGAGCTGGCCCGGCAGGCCGAGGCGGTCGAGGTCGAACTACCCGGCCAGCTCTCGGTGACCCAGCTCGTGGCGTTGCGCCGCGACCCGGAGGCGCTGGCCCGTACGCTGCGCCGCCCGATGCCGACCGAACCGAACCCGTACGCCCGGCGCGGCACCGCGTTCCACGCCTGGCTGGAGCAGCGCTTCGGCACCGACCGGCTGCTCGACGTGGACGAGCTGCCCGGCGCGGCGGACGAGGACGCGGCCCCGGACGAGGCGCTGGCCGAGTTGCAGGAGCGCTTCCTGGCCGGCGAGTGGGCCGACCGGGTGCCGGTGGAGGTGGAGGTGCCGTTCGCCACTGTCATCGCCGGGGTGGTGATCAGGGGGCGGATGGACGCCGTGTTCGCCCGCCCGGGTGGGCGCTACGACGTGGTCGACTGGAAGACCGGGCGGCAGCCGGCCGGCCGGGAGGCCGACGCGGCGGCGGTGCAGCTGGCTGTCTACCGGCTGGCCTGGGCGGAACTGGCCGGGGTGCCGGTGGACCGGGTCGGCGCCGCGTTCCACTACGTGCGGGACTCCGCCACCGTCCGCCCGGCCGATCTGCTCGACGCGGAGGGACTGGCCGCCTTGGTGGCCGCCGTGCCGGAAATCCCGGGGGATCTCCCGGAGCGCGCGAATCCGTGATACGTTGGCTGGGTTGCAGTTTTGGTTTCCAGAGACTCTGTGTGCGCCTGGCGGATTGTGGCCCCAGGCGCTCTTTGTTGTGTCCGGAGTTCTCCGGGCGGGGCGACCAGCAGCGACAGGCACGCCGCGTATTCCACGCGCGGGGTGCTCCTCTCCGGCCCGCAACACGTGCGGGCCGACCGTTCCGTCAAGGAGACGAAACACATGGCAATTGGCACCGTCAAGTGGTTCAACGCTGACAAGGGCTTCGGCTTCATCACCCCGGACGACGGCGGCGCCGACGTCTTCGCCCACTTCTCGGCGATCCAGACCTCCGGCTACCGGAGCCTGGACGAGAACCAGCGGGTCGAGTTCGAGGTGACCCAGGGCCAGAAGGGCCCGCAGGCGGAGAACATCCGCCCGCTCTGATCTTCGGATCAACCGGCACCACCATCGCGCCCTCTCGGGCGTGGTGCACGGGCCGGCCCGCCTCTGCCGGGCCGGCCCGTCCCTTTCGGTTCGTGCTTGTGACCACCGGCGACGCCGGTGACGCGCCGCTGTCCGGCGCCCTTCCTCGACACGTGCCGCGTCGAGGAAGGCTTTCCGCATGACCACGACCCTGCCCACGTTCGCCGCCACCGGCCTGGCCCCGGCGCTCGTCTCCGAGCTGGCCGCGCAGGGCATCTCCGCGCCGTTCCCGATCCAGGCGGCGACGATCCCGGACTCGCTGGCCGGCCGCGACGTGCTCGGCCGGGGCCGTACCGGCTCCGGCAAGACGCTCGCGTTCGGGCTGCCGCTGCTGCACCGTACGGCCGGCCGCCGGGCCCGCCCGGGCCGCCCGCTCGCGCTCGTGCTCGTACCCACCCGTGAACTGGCCGCGCAGGTCACCGAAGCGCTCGCCCCGTACGCCGCCACGCTCGGCCTGCGCTGCGCCACAGTGGTCGGCGGGCTCTCGCTGACCCGGCAGGCGGCCGCGCTGCGCGCCGGCGCCGAGGTGCTGGTGGCCACGCCGGGCCGGCTGCACGACCTGATCGACCGCGGAGACGCCCGGCTGGACCAGGTGACCATCACCGTGCTGGACGAGGCGGACCAGATGGCCGACATGGGCTTCCTGCCGCAGGTGACGAAGCTGCTGGAGCAGGTCGCGCCGGGCGGGCAGCGGATGCTGTTCTCGGCCACGCTCGACCGCGGCGTGGACCGGCTGGTCCGCCGGTTCCTCACCGACCCGGTGACGCACTCCGTCGACCCG
The DNA here is from genome assembly GCF_001029515.1 of Micromonospora sp. RV43. NCBI lineage: Bacteria > Bacillati > Actinomycetota > Actinomycetes > Micromonosporales > Micromonosporaceae > Micromonospora > Micromonospora sp. RV43. The sequence continues at coordinate 7,756 of NZ_LEKG01000180.1, forward strand.
GGCACCGCCACCGTCACCGCGATGACGCACCACGTGCTGCACCTGGACGCGGAGGACAAGCCGGCCGCGCTGGCGCACATCGCCGCCCGCGAGGGCCGCACCATCGTCTTCATCGCCACCAAGCACCGCGCCGACCGGGTGGCCCGCCAGCTGCTCGCCAAGGGCGTACGCGCGGCGGCGCTGCACGGTGGCAAGTCGCAGCCGCAGCGCACCCGCATCCTGGAGCAGTTCCGCACCGGCCAGGTCACCGCGCTGGTGGCCACCGACGTGGCGGCCCGGGGCATCCACGTCGACGGGCTGGACCTGGTCGTCAACGCCGACCCGCCCACCGAGGCCAAGGACTACCTGCACCGGGGCGGCCGGACCGCCCGGGCCGGCGAGTCGGGCACCGTGGTCACGCTCGTGCTGCCGGACCAGCGCCGCGACGTCGCCCGGCTGATGACCACCGCGGGCATCAACCCCAAGACCACGCGGGTACGCGCCGGCGACAGCGAGCTGAGCCGGCTCACCGGCGCCCGGGAGCCGTCCGGCGTGCCGGTGACCATCACCGCGCCCGCCGCCGCGCATCCCGCCCCGGGAACCCGTCCTCGCCGGCGCCCGCGCCGCCGCTGACCGCGGCCTGCGCCTGACCGGCTCGCCTCCGATCGGGCCGCTTCCGAGCGGGCCGTCTCCGAGCGGGCCGCTTCCGAGCGGGCCGCTTCCGATCGGGCGGAGAGTTCGCTCCTGAGTCGGGAATCAGTCGATGTTCGGTCGGCTGCCCGACTGTGCGACCGGAACCCGACGATGATGCTGCTGCGCGGGGGACCGGTCGGGGGGTCGGCCGGACGCGGAGGGAGCGGTTCATGGCGGGGGAAGCCGGATCGGGCGGAGCGCGGGAAGTGGTGCTGGTGCTCGCGGTGGCGGGGGCCGGCCTGGCGCTCGCCGCGGTGGCCGCGTTCGGGCCGTGGCAGCCGTCCGACGGCGGCTCGCCGGATCGCGGCGCCGCCCGCAGCTTCACACCCGGGATGCGCACCCCGCACACTCAGTAGCCGCCCAGGACGGACGATGCCGAGATACCGATATGACCCTCAGGCATAAATATGCCCCAGAGTCATATCGGCCGGGAGTCATGCCTCTGCGACCGACGACCGGCCGGGCGCGTCGCCCTGGGCTTCCGCACAGCGATCATGCGGTCCCGCCGCCGGCCCCGTGACGGACGCGCGTCAGGGCGCCGTGGCCCGGTCGCTCAGCAGATCGGCGAGTGTGGTCCGGTCCACGACCAGGGCGATGGCGCCGTCCACCGCCAGCCACACGTCCCGCAGGCCGGTGGCCACACCGTGGTAGCCGGCCCGGTCGGCGGGAATGCCCCGGACGCTCGTGATCGCGCCGCCGACCGCGCGCAGCACGTCGCCCACACTGATCTCGTCCGGTGGGCGGGCCAGCGCGTACCCGCCCTCGGTGCCGCGGTGGCTGTGCAGCAGTCCGGCCCGCCGCAGGTCGAGCAGGATCCCCTGGAGGAAGCTGAGCGGGATGCCCTGGCTCTCGGCCAGGCTCGCCGCCTTGACCAGCTCGCCGCCGCCGGCCGCCGGGTCGCCTGTGGTGACGGCGGCGTCGGCGACGGCGAGCATGGCCCGGAGCGCGTAGTCGGCGCGCGCGGAGATGTACACGACGTCAGTTGCCGGCCTGGTCCAGCACGCCCCAGCGGCGGCGGATCGCCTTGTCGGCGGCCCCGAACGCGGTGTCCACGAGCAGGCCCACGACCAGGATGACGATCATGATGGCCATCAGGCGGGGTGCCTCGCTCAGCTCGCGTGCGTACGTGAGCTGCGCGCCGATCGAGGTGCGGGTGGCGATGACCACCAGCAGCTCACCGGCCATCAGGCTGCGCCATGCGAACGCCCAGCCCTGCTTGAGCCCGGCCACGATGGCGGGCAGCGCGGCCGGCGCGATCACGTACCGGTAGAGGTTGAGCCCTCGGGCGCCGAGGTTGCGGCCGGCCCGGACCAGCAGCGGCGGCACGTAGTCCACGCCGTGGATGACGCCGTTGGCGACCGACGGCGCGGCGCCGAGCACCACGACGAAGAAGATCGCCTGCTCGCTGAGCTGGAACAGCAGGATGGCCAGCGGAAACCAGGCGATCGACGGCATGGTCTGCAACGCGGTGATCATCGAGCCGAGCGCGGCCCGGAGCACCTTGACCCGGGCCACGCCCAGGCCGAGCAGCAGGCCGACCGCGACCGCGGCGGCGAACCCGACCGCCGCGCGCCGGGCGGTGGTGGCGAGGCCCTCCCAGAGCGCCGAGCTGAGCAGGTAGTCCCCGAGGTCGCCGAAGACCACCGCCGGGCCGGGCAGCGCCCACGGCTCCTTCCATCCGGACCAGACCACCGCCTGCCAGATGGCGACGGCCAGCGCGAGCGCGGCGAACTTGGGCCAGGTGGCCGACCACAGGCGGCGTACCCGGGACGGGCCCTTCTCCCGGCCGGCGATCTCCAGCGCGTCGAGTCCGGAGATCTCCGCGTCCGTACGCGCCGACCCGGTGAGGGTGTCACTGGCCATGTCGGCCCACCTCCTTGCGCAGCCGGTCGGTGACCTCGGCGGCGATGGCCGAGACCTCCGGCGAGTCGATCCGCCGGGGGCGCGGCACGGCGACCTCGGTGGAGTAGATGATCCGGCCGGGCCGGCTGGAGAGCAGCACGATGCGGTCGGCGAGCCGGGCCGCCTCGCGCACGTTGTGCGTGACGAACAGGACGGTGAGCTTGCGCTCGGTCCAGATCCGCTCCAGCTCGTCGTGCAGGATGTCGCGGGTCATCGCGTCCAGCGCGCCGAACGGCTCGTCCATCAGCAGCACCGGCGTCTCCAGCGCGAGCGTGCGGGCCAGCGCGACCCGCTGCCGCATGCCGCCGGAGAGCTGGTGCGGCCGCTTGCGGCCGAACTCGGACAGGTGGACCGTGCGCAGCAGCTCTGCCACCCGCTCCTTGCGCTGGTCGCGGGGGAGTCCGCGCAGCTTCAGCGGCACCTCGATGTTGCCCTCGACGGTCAGCCACGGGAACAGCGCCGGCTCCTGGAACATCAGTCCCGGGTTGACGCCCTCGCTTAGCTCGATCGCGCCGCCGCTGGCCCGGTCCAGTCCGGCGACCAGGTTGAGCAGCGTGCTCTTGCCGCAGCCGGACGCGCCGACCATGCAGACGAACTCGCCCGGCGCGATGTCCAGCGACAGCCCGTCCAGCGCCAGGACCGCCTGCTCGCCCTGGCCGTACACCTTGGTCACGCCGCGCAGCGCGACCGAGCCGGTCGCGCTGCGCGGGGTCGTGCTCGTCGACGTCACGGCTGGCTGACCTCGGCCTTGCCCTGCGTCTTGAGCACCTCGTTGAGGTACTTCAGGTCGTAGAGGCCGTTCAGGTCGACCGGCTGGGTGAGCCCGACCGCGACCGCGTGGTCCAGGCCGGTCTTCAGCGACGACGGGATCGGGTCGTTGGTGAACTCCAGCGTCGGCCAGGCCTGCTTGATCAGCTTGAGGTCCAGCGGCTTGCCGGTGATCTTGCCGATGTGGTCGGAGATGGCCTGCTGCGCCTCGTCCGGCTTGGTGTTGACGAACTCGTTCGCCGCGACCTGACCCTCGACCAGCTTCTTCACCACGTCCGGGTGCGCCTTGAGGAACTTGGTGCTGACCAGCAGGTTGGTGATGACGAACTTCTTGTCCGGCCAGAGGTCACGCTCGTCGACGAGCACCTTGCCGCCGGCGTTCACCAGCCGGGAGACGAACGGCTCGGGCACCCAGGCGCCGTCGATGGCGCCGCTGCCGAACGTCTCGACCGTCTGCGCGTTCTCCTGCGGCACGATCTTGACGTCGCCGCCGCCCTCCTTGGTGGTCTCCAGGCCCTTCTCCTTGAGCCAGAAGCGCAGCGCCACGTCCTGGGTGTTGCCGAGCTGCGGGGTGGCGATCTTCTTGCCGCGCAGCTGCTCCACCGAGGTGATGCCGGGCTTGACCACGAGCGCGACGCCGCCGGACGCGGCGCCGGAGATGACCCGGACCGCCTCGCCCTTGGACTTGGAGAAGGCGTTCACTGTCGGGTTCGGGCCGATGTACGTGGCGTCGAGCGCGCCGGAGAAGACGGCCTCGATGGCGGCCGGGCCGGCGTTGAACGTCTTGGTGTCCAGCTCGACGTCGCTGCCGAGCTTCTCCTTGAAGATCCCCTTCTCGACGCCGACCACAGCCGGGGCGTGCGTGATGTTGGGGAAGTAGCCGAGGCGCAGCGTCACCGGGCCGGAACCGGCGGCGGCGTCGCTGTCCTCGCCGCAGGCGGCGGTGGTGCCGAGCGTGGCCGCGCCGAGGGCGGCCAGGGCCGCCAGGGTGGCCAGGCGGCGCAGGGGAAGCCGTCTCATCGAATGTCCAATCCGCAGTATTCCTATTTAGTTGGTAGGAAGAGTGGGGCAAGCGGCCGCCGGCGTCAAGTCCCGTCCCGCGACAGTCCACCGTTCGGCCAGGGCACACCGGCGGTAGAGCCGGTACCGAGGCGCTAGTGTCGATCTCGTGCCGACGCGGAGAGCGAAGATCCCAGCGACGAAGTACCCGGTCGAACGGTTCACCCTCGACAACGGCCTGCGCGTGGTGCTCACGCCGGACCGCAGCGCCCCGGTCATCGGGGTCGCTGTGGTCTACGACGTCGGCATCCGCTCCGAGCCCGAGGGGCGCACCGGGTTCGCCCACCTCTTCGAGCACCTGATGTTCCAGGGCTCGGAGAACCTGGAGAAGCTGGCCCACTTCCGGCACGTCCAGGGCGCGGGCGGGACGTTCAACGGCTCCACCCACCTGGACTACACCGACTACTTCGAGACGCTGCCCGCCAACGCACTGGAACGGGCGCTGTTCCTGGAGGCCGACCGGATGCGCGGCCCCCGGCTGACCGAGGAGAACCTGCGCAACCAGGTGGACGTGGTGAAGGAGGAGATCCGGGTCAACGTGCTGAACCGGCCGTACGGCGGGTTCCCCTGGCTGACGCTGCCCCCGGTGATGTTCGACACCTTCCCCAACGCGCACGACGGCTACGGCTCCTTCGTCGACCTGGAGTCGGCCACCGTGGCCGACGCCGCCGACTTCTTCCGCCGCTACTACGCCAGCGGCAACGCGGTGCTCGCGGTCAGCGGCGACATCGACGTGGCCGAGGCGACAACGCTCATCGAGCGGCACTTCGGGGACGTGCCGGCCCGGCCCGCCCCGCAGCGGCCCGACTTCGCCGAGCCCGACCTGACCGCCGAGCGGCGCAGCACGTACACCGACGCGCTGGCCCCGCTCCCGGCGGTGGCCGGCGCGTGGCGGGTGCCCGACCCGATCAGCGACTTCGCCGGCTACCTGCCCTACGTGGTGCTGGCCGAGGTGCTCACCGACGGCGACGCCTCCCGGCTGGTCGAGCGGCTGGTGCAGCGCGACCGGTCGGTCACCGGCCTCGGCGGGTACCTCGGCTTCATGGGCGACCCGTTCGACGTGCGCGACCCCACCGCGCTGCTGCTCCAGGCCCACCTGCCGCCCGGCGGCGACGTGGACAAGGTGCTGCGCACCGTCGACGAGGAACTGGACCGGCTGGCGGCCGACGGGCTGACCGACGGGGAGCTGGCGCGTACCCAGGCCCGGATGGCCACCCACCTGCTGCGCGACACGGACGCGGTGCTCGGCCGCGCGTTGCGGATGGCGGTGCTGGAACAGCAGCGCGGCGAACCCGGCCTGCTCAACGACCTGCCCCGGCTGGTCGGCGAGGTGACCGAGGAACAGGTCCGCGCCGCCGCCGCCACCCTGCGGCCCGAGCGCCGCGCGGCAGTCGAGGTCGTTCCCGGAGGTGCCCGATGACCACCACCACCGTCCGGCCGCTGCCGGCGCTGCGCCCGAACCGCCGCCTCAAGGTGCCCAAGCAGGCCGAGCGCACGCTCCGCAACGGCCTCACCGTGATCGCGGTACGCCGCTCCTCCGTACCGCTCGTCGAGCTGCGACTGTGGATGCCGTTCGGACGCACCCACCTGGCCCGCGGCGCGATGCTGGCGCAGACCATGCTCTCCGGCACCGAGGCGCACAGCGCCACCGAGCTGGCGGCCGAGTTGCAGAAGGTCGGCGGCGGGCTGACCGCCGGTCTCGACCCGGACCGGCTGATGCTCTCCGGCGCGGGCCTGGTCACCGGCCTGGACCGGATGCTGGAGCTGCTCGCCGAGGTGCTCACCGGTGCGACCTACCCCGCGGACTGGGTGGAGACCGAGCGGGACCGGCTGGTCGACCGCATCCAGGTCGCCCAGAGCCAGCCGTCGCACCTGGCCCGGACCGCGCTGCTCAAGCGGGTGTACGGCCGGCACCCGTACGCGGTGCAGACGCCCGACCCGGACCAGGTGCGGGCGGTCCGCCCGGCCGCGTTGCGGCGGCTGCACGCCGAGCGGGTGCATCCGGCCGGCGCGGTGCTGGTGCTCGTCGGCGACGTGGCGCCGGACCGGGCGCTGGACGCGGCCGAGCAGGCGTTGTCCGGGTGGCGCGGTGACGGCCACGTCGCCGAACTGCCTCCCGCGCCGCCGCTGGAACCCGGGCCGCTGCTGCTCGTCGACCGGCCCGGATCGGTGCAGTCCTCGGTACGACTCGCACTGCCGGCCGTGCCCCGCACCCACCCGGACCACGCCGCGTTGCAGCTCGCCAACCTGATCTTCGGCGGCTACTTCTCCTCCCGCTGGGTGGAGAACATCCGCGAGGACAAGGGCTACACGTACGGGCCGCACTCGCTCGTGGAGCACTCGGTGGCCGGTTCGCTGCTCGTCGCCGGCGCCGAGGTGGCCACCGAGGTGACCGCGGCGGCCCTGGTGGAGACGAACTACGAGCTGGGCCGCCTGGCGACGGTGCCGCCGAAGGCCGACGAGCTGGAGCAGGCCCGCCAGTACGCACTCGGCACGCTCCAGCTCGGCATGTCCACCCAGGCCGGTCTCGCGTCGCTGACCAGCGCGTACGCCGGCAACGGGCTGCGGCTGGACTTCCTCGCCGAGCACGCCGCCCGGCTGGCCGCCGCGACAGTGGACGACGTGGCCGAGGTGGCCGCCCGCTACCTGGCCCCGGCCCGCGCGGTCACAGTCGTGCTCGGCGACGCCGAACGGGTGGCCGACTCGCTCGCCGCGCTGACACCGGTGCGTACGGAATCGGCATGAGCGGGGAATCCGACCCGCCGCTGGCCCGGTCGACGCTCGACCGGGCCGCGCACCGGCGTACCGATCCCGCCTGGCTGACCGAGGCGTGGGAACGGGCCCGGGTGCTGGTGCTGGATTCCACCGCCGAGGGGCGGGCGCTGGTCCGGGGCGCGTCTACCCCGCCGGAGCTGGTCCTGGTCGGCCCCGGTGAGCTGCCCGAGGTGCCCCGGTCGGTGCCGATGTTCCTCGGCGTCGAGCCGGACGGCGTACCCGTGTTCGCGGTGGACGGGCCGCTGCCGGCGCTGCCGGACACCCGCCCGGCTCACCTGCGCGAGGTCGGCCACCTGATGACCGACCGGGACGCGGGCCTGTTCACCACCGCGCTGGCGCTGCTCAACTGGCACCTGCGGCACGGCTACTCGTCGACGACCGGCAAGGCGACGAGCGCCGACGAGGCCGGCTGGTCGCGGATCGACCCGGACGGCGGCCGGGTCTGGCCGCGTACCGATCCGGCCATGATCGTGCTGGTGCACGACGGTGTGGACGGCCCGGACGGCCGCTGCCTGCTCGGCAACAACGCGGCCTGGCCGCGCACCCCGGGACAGCGCCGCTACTCCTGCCTGGCCGGATACGTCGAGCCCGGCGAGTCGGCCGAGGCCGCCGTGCTGCGCGAGGTCCGCGAGGAGGTGGGCGTCCCGGTCGAGGAGATCGCGTACGTGGGCAGCCAGTCCTGGCCGTTCCCCGGCTCGCTGATGCTCGGCTTCCTGGCACGTGCCGACGCGGACGCGCCGATCCGGGTCGACCTGGCCGAGATCGCGCACGCGCGCTGGTTCACCCGCCGGGAGATCGGCGCGGCGCTCGCGGGCGAGCCGGTGCCGGTGGGCGGGGGAGACCGGCTGGTCCTGCCGCCGCCGTCGTCGATCGCGTTGTTCCTGGTGCACCGCTGGCTCGACGGCCACTGCTGACCCGGCCCGGCCCTCGTCGGGTTGCCGTGTTTCGGTCGGTGCGGCGGCGCCGGTTCGGGGATGTGGTGTGGTCGAGGCCGGTGGGATACAGCCACCTCCCCGAACTGGCGGGGTGGGGGTGGGTGGATGCCGCCACTTCGCCGAGCTGGCGGGTCGGCCGGGTTTCGGCGGTTGCGCTTCCGCGCCGCCCGGGTTCGACCTGTCGCTGCGGGTCGCCGAACTGACCGCCACCGGGGATGCGTGCGGCGGGACTCGGGGTCGGGTTGGCGGGTTTCGGGCTGGTGGGTGGCACCAGTTCGGG
>NZ_LEKG01000181.1:0-15794 GCF_001029515.1 Micromonospora sp. RV43
CTCCTCGACGGCGAGCAGGTCGTTGCGGCGCGCGGTCAGCGCCGGCAGATCGACCGAGACCTTCCAGGGCCGCTCGGTGACGAACAGGTCCTCGGTGTGGGCCAGTTGCTCGTACTCGCGGGCGGCGGCACGGCCTGGTCACGCCCGTCGACGCCGGGACCGCGCCGACCACGGGCCGGATCGTCCGGTGACGGCTCCACGAAGGGGCCGCGACGACCATCGGACAGGGGTTCGCGGCGTCCGCCGGGGGAGTGGTCCTGGCGGGCGTCGGGTGGCGTGCCCCATCGTTCACCGGAAGCCGCCGGACGACCGTCGGCCGGGGCGTGCCTGCGCGGAGCGGGGTGCGGGGTCTCGTTCGGCTCCGGCATCCAGCCCGGTTGGACGGCCTGGCGCGGCGGGCCGTCGGGGCGTACCCAGCGTTGGTCGAGCCGCTCCGGAGGCGGACCGGGGCGGTGGGGCCGACGGCCGTCCGCGCCGGGGCCGTCGGGATGCCCGCGCCGCTCGTCCGGCCCCGCGGGGCGCTGTCCGCCGGAACTGGCGGAACCGATCGGGTACGCCCCGCGCGAGGCGGCCGGCCCGTCCAGGTACGTGCCGCGTGGTCCTGCCGGCCCGTCCAGGTACGTGCCGCGTGGTCCTGCCGGCCCGTCTGAGTGCCCGCCGCGCGGCCCTGCCGATCCGCCCGGATGCACACCGCGTGGCGCTGGCGTGTTCGAGTGCCCGCCGCGTGGCCCTGACGGTCCGTCCGGACGCCCGCCGCGTGGGTCTGCCGTTCCGTCCGGATGCGCGCCGCGTGGCCCGGCAGGGCTGGTCGGGTGCACCCCGGGCGGGGCCGCGGGACTGACCGGGTATGTGCCGTGCGGACCGGCCGGGCTGACCGGGTATGTGCCGTGCGGGCCGGCCGGACTGGTCGGGTATGTGCCGTGCGGACCGGCCGGACTGGTCGGGTATGTGCCGTGCGGGCCGGCCGGACTGACGGGCTCACCGCCGCGCGGGCCGGCCGGGCTGACCGGATGACCGCCGGCCGGGCTGACCGGGTAGGCGTCGCGTGGACCGGCCGGACCCGCCGGGCGTCCGCCCTCGTGCCCGGGGGGCCGGGAACCGGCGGGGCTCACCGGGTACGTGTCCTCGTCCGGCGCGGGGCTGACCGGCCGTACCTCGGCGCGGCCGACAACGGGGCGCGGACGCGGCGTCAGGTTCTCGATGCCGATGTCACCCGGGTAGCGCTGCCCGGGGAACTGCGGCTGCCACTCGTGGGTTGGCTCGGCGGCCCAGGCCGGTTCGGCCGGCTCGCGCCAGCTGCCCCAGCCACTCATCGGCAACCCCTCCGGCCGCTCGCGCGGGACGGCCCCGGGGCCGGCTCGCGTCGCTCGCTCACGGCGGTGTCACCTCATTGGAAATTCTCGCGCTGGGGCGCCGGACGTGCCGGTACAGTCGCCCGGTCCAGCACGTCGTGGCTGCGGAAGGAGGGTAACGGCGTGGGCTCGGTCACCGCCACTGTGGCACCACCCACCGGCGCACACGTTACCCCATGGTTTCGGACATTCGGCGCGATCGCGGCGGCCGGGTTCCGGCGGCACGCGACCTACCGGCAGGCCGCCGTGGCGGGGTTGTGCACCAACACCGTGTTCGGCTTCCTGCGCTGCTACATCTTCCTCGCGGCGACGGGTGCGGCGGGCACCGTGGCCGGCTACGACAGGGCGCAGCTCGCCACGTTCGTCTGGGCCGGCCAGGGGCTGCTGGCGGTCATCGCCATCTGGGGCTGGACCGATCTGGCCGACCGGATCCGTACCGGCGAGGTGGCCGCCGACCTGCTGCGGCCGGTGCATCCGGTGACCAGCTACCTCGCCACCGACCTGGGCCGGGCCGGGTTCGCGTCGCTGGCCCGGCTGGTGCCGCCGCTGGTGGTCGGGCCGTTCTTCTTCGCGGTGTACGTGCCCCGGCACTGGGCCACACGGTGCCGCTGTTCCTGCTCTCCGCGCTGCTCGCGGTGGTGGTCTGCTTCGGCTGCCGCTACCTGGTCAACGCCACCGCGTACTGGTTGCAGGACGTGCGGGGCCCGATGATCCTGTGGACGCTCGGCTCCGGCGTGCTGGCCGGGCTCTACTTCCCGCTCGGTTTCCTGCCCGGCCCGCTGGAGACCGTCCTGCGGTACGCCACCCCGTTCCCCAGCATCCTCCAGGTGCCGCTGGACGTGCTCGTCGAGCGGGAGCCGATGGCCACCGGTCTCACCCTGGTCGCGGTGCAGGCCGGCTGGGCGGTGCTGCTGCTGGCGCTGTGCCGGCTGGTGCAGCGTCGCGCCGAGCGCCGCCTGGTGGTCCAGGGTGGCTGAGCGCGCGAGCGCCCCCAGGGTGGCTGAGGTGGGTGAACTACGGGCGTACCGGGCGCTGCTCGGTGCGCAGGCGCGCTCGCAGGCGGCGTACCGCACGTCGTTCGTGGTGGACCTGGTCGGCAACGTGGGCGCCACCGTGTTCGACGTGGTCACCGTCTTGGTGATCTTCGGCGTGACGCGGGAGCTGGGCGGCTTCACGCTGCGCGAGACGCTCGTCGTGGTCGGCCTGTCGTCGTGCGGCTTCGCCACCGCCGACCTGCTGGTCGGCAACATCGAACGGCTTCCCCGGTACGTGCGCACCGGCCTCTTCGACGCTGTGCTGGTACGCCCGCTCGGTGCGCTGCCGCAGCTGCTGCTGATGGACCTGCCGCTGCGCAAGCTGTCCCGGGCCGTGTTCGGGCTCGCCGTGCTGCTGTTCGCGCTCGTCTCGGCCGGCATCGACTGGACGCCGGGGCGGGTCGCGCTGGCGGTGGTCGCCCCGCTGGCCGCCGTGGTCTTCTTCGGCTCGGTCTTCGTGCTGACCGCGACCGTGTCGTTCTACTGGGTCGACTCGGGCGAGCTGGCGAACGCGGTCACCTACGGCGGGCGCGACTTCACCTCGTACCCGATCACCGTGTACGGCGGCTGGTTCCGCGCGCTGTTCGCGTACGGGATGGGGTTCGCCTTCGTCAGTTACCACCCGGCGCTGGCGCTGCTGGGCCGCGCCGACCCGCTCGGCCTGCCGCCCTGGACGGGGTGGGCCGCGCCGGGCGTCGCGGTGGTCGCCGCGGCGCTGGCCGCCCTGGCCTGGCGCGTCGGGGTCCGTCACTACCGGAGTACGGGGTCATGAGCGTCATCGAGATGGACGGGCTGCGCAAGGAGTTCACGGTACGGGTGAAGGCCGGGCCGCTGCGGCGTGAGAAGCGGACGGTGACCGCCGTCGACGGGGTCGACCTGCGGGTGGAGCGCGGCGAGATGCTCGGCTACATCGGCCCGAACGGCGCCGGGAAGTCGACCACGCTGAAGATGCTCACCGGCGTGCTGACGCCGTCGGCGGGGCGGGCCCGGGTGTGCGGGCTGCGTCCGGTGGCCGACCGGACCCGGCTGGCGCTGCGCATCGGGGTGGTGTTCGGGCAGCGCTCGCAGCTCTGGTGGGACCTGCCGTTGCGGGACTCGTTCGACCTGTTGCGGCACGTCTACCGGGTGCCGGCCGGCGAGCACGCGGTCCGGCTGGCCCGCTGCCGGGAGCTGCTCGACCTGGACGGGTTCCTGGACACGCCGGTCCGGCAGCTCTCGCTGGGTCAGCGGATGCGCGGCGAGCTGACCGCGGCGCTGCTGCACGGCCCGGAGGTGCTGTTCCTGGACGAGCCGACGATCGGCCTGGACGTGGTGAGCAAGCAGGCGGTGCGCGGCTTCCTGGCCGAGCTGGGCCGGGCCGGGGACACCACGCTCGTGCTGACCACGCACGACCTGGCCGACATCGAGCGGCTGTGCCGGCGGCTCGTGGTGATCGACCACGGGCGGGTGGTGCACGACGGGTCGATCGCGGAGCTGCACCGCCGGTACGGCTCGCGCCGCATGGTGGTCGCCGAGCTGGACGCGGCGCTGCCCGAGCCGCCGGTGCTGCCCGGCGCGCCGGTGCAGCGGGTGGAGGCGGACGGGCGGCGGCTGGTCTTCGCGCTGGAACGGGCGAGCGTCGCCGAGGTGGTGGCCGGGCTGGCCGGCCTGACCACGCTGCGGGACATCTCGATCGTGGAGCCGGACATCGAGGAGGTGGTGACCCGGCTCTACCGCGCGCCGGCTGCGGCGTCAGCGGTCACGGGTGCTCCATGACGAGGACGGCGAAGGTGCCGGGGGCCAGCGCCTCGTACCGGTGCGGGGTGTCACCGGGGAAGGTGGCGTAGTCGCCCGGCTCCAGCTCGACCAGGTCGGTCTCGGGGCCGACCCGCATCCGCCCGGCGGCTACCACGACGTGCTCGACGCTGCGCGGGGTGTGCGCCTCGGCGAGCCGTACCGCGCCGGGTTCCAGCTCCATCACGTAGACGTCGCGCCGGGCGTGTGGCGCCCCGGCCGCGAGCAGGGTGGCCGAGAAGTCGGCGTGCTCGGACCGGATCCGGGGCCCCTGCCCGGCCCGGACCACGCGGACGGCGGCGGTGGGTGGTTCGACCAGGCGGCTGAACGGTACGTCCAGCGCCACGCCGAGCGCCCAGAGCGTCTCCACGCTGGGGTTGCCGGACCCGGACTCCAGCTGGGACAGGGTGGACTTGGCGATCCCGGCGCGGCGGGCCAGCTCGGTCAGCGACAGGCCCGCGCGTTCGCGCTCGCGGCGCAGCGCGGCGGCGATGGTGGCGAGCGGGGGAGCGGGGTCGATCGCCATATGTTCGCTCCATCGGTCGTTTTGTTCGGTTTGACGAACCAGCGTACTTCCGTTCAGGATAATGGACATGCGTACGGCATACCGAACGGGCGACGCCCGGGTGCTCCGCGACGTCGCCGCCATCGGCGCGGCGATGCTCGCCGTGGGCGCGTCGTTCGGCGCCGTGGCGGTGGCCGCCGGCCTGCCCGTCTGGGCCACGCTCGCCATGTCGGCGGTCGTCTACGCCGGTGGCGCCCAGTTCATGGCCGTCGGGCTCGTCGCGGCCGGCAGCCCGCTCGCGGCGGTCCTCGCCGGTCTGCTGCTCAACGCCCGGCACCTGCCGTTCGGCCTGGCCCTCGGTGGTGCGCTCGGTCCGCGGCGCGCGCAACGGCTGCTCGGCAGCCACCTGATGACCGACGAGGCCACAGCGTTCGCGCTGGCCCGCCCGGCCGGGCCGGAGCGGCGCCGGGCGTTCTGGCTCGCCGGGGTGCTGCTGTTCCTGGCCTGGAACGCCGGCACCGCGCTCGGCGTGCTCGCCGGCGGCGCGGCCGGCGACCCGGCGACGCTGGGACTCGACGCCGCGTTCCCCGCCGGGCTGGCAGCACTGCTGCTGCCCAGCCTGCGCGACCGGGAGACCCGCCGGGTGGCGCTCCTCGGCGCCGGCCTCGCCGTGCTGGCGACCCCGCTGCTGCCGGCCGGGCTGCCGGTGCTGCTCGCGCTCGCCGCGCTGGCCCTGCCGCTGCTGGCCCGACGCCGGCTACCCGCCGCGCCGTCCGATGTGACGGCTGCGTCGCCCGATCCGGATGCCGCGCCGGACGGGACCGCTGACGAAGCGGCTGACGGCCGGAGCGTGCGGGCCGGGGAGGTCTCGTGCTGATCGCCGTGATCCTCGCGCTGGCCGCCGGCACCTACGGGTTCCGGGTCGCCGGGGTGCTGCTGCGGGACCGGCTGGACCTGCCGGAGTGGTCCCGTCACCTGCTGCCGATCGGCGCCGCCACGTTGCTGGCCGCGCTCGCCGCCACCGCGGCGCTCACCGAGGCCGGCGGCTTCGCCGGCTACGCCCGGCCCGCCGGTGTGCTCGTCGGTCTGCTGCTCGCCTGGCGCCGGGCGCCGTTCGTGCTGGTCGTGGTCGCGGCGGCGGCCACCACCGCGGTGCTGCGCCTGCTCGGGGTGGACTGAGGCCGGTCCTCGCACGAGAACGGCCCCTCACCGCCGGGGCGGGGAGGGGCCGATTCGGGGCCGGTCCGGTCAGACCTTGTCGCCGATGTTCACCCGGGGTGCGGGAGCGCGCATCCGGCGGAACGTGATCGACCGCATGATCGCGTAGAAGTAGAGCGAGCCGAGCTTCTCGGTGCTCTTGGGGAAGCGCTCGCGGACCAGCCGCTTGATCTTCCGGGAGATCAGCACCGAGTCGATCAGCACGCCGAGCGCCAGCGCGCCCCAGAGCACGTTCGACAGCAGCCGCACGATCGGCGGCATGGCCTGGTTGGAGCCGAACAGCACGATCAGCGCGCCGCCGAAGAACCAGGTGCCGATCGTACGGCGGGAGTCGACCACGTTGCGGGCCAGCAGCCGCTCGGGGCCCCGGTCACGCGGGCCGCCCTCGCGGCGGAACTCGGCGGCGGCCTCGGCGCGGGCGGCGCGGCGCTGCGCGCGGGCCTCCTCCTTGGTCAGCGGCTTCGCCGGCGCGGTCGGCCGGCGACCGGCGACCGGACGCTTCGGCGTGACCTGCCCGAGTTCCTTCTTGCTGGGCGTGTAGCCCCGAGGTCGGGCGGCGGACTCCTCGTCGGTCGTCACAGTGGTGACGGAATCCTCGACGAGGTCGGCGGGCTTGCGGCGAAACAGCGACGGCACGCGGCAAGGGTAGCCAACCGGCCGCGTCCGGTGCACATCACGGGTGCACCGGGCGCGGCCGCTTCCGGTCGCGGCGCCGCGACAGGGGCGCTGTCGCGACGCGGAACGGGACGGTCAGGGACGCTCGACGTGGGCGCCGAGGTCGGCCAGCTTGGCCTCGAAGTCCTCGTAGCCGCGGTTGATCAGGTCCACGCCGTACACCCGGGAGGTGCCCTCGGCGGCCAGCGCCGCGATCAGGTGGCTGAACCCGGCCCGCAGGTCCGGGATGACCAGGTCGGCCGCGTGCAGCTTGCTCGGCCCGGCGATCACCGCGGAGTGCTTGAAGTTGCGCCGGCCGAAGCGGCACGGGGTGCCGCCGAGGCAGTCCCGGTAGACCTGGATGTTGGCGCCCATCGTGTTCAGCGCCTCGGTGTAGCCGAGCCGCTGCTCGTAGACCGTCTCGTGGACGATCGACAGGCCCCGGGCCTGGGTGAGCGCGACCACCAGCGGCTGCTGCCAGTCGGTCATGAAACCGGGGTGCACGTCGGTCTCCAGCGCCACCGCGTTCAGCTCACCGCCCGGGTGCCAGAACCGGATGCCGCCCTCCTGGCCCGGGCTGCCGCCGCGCGGCGGACGCAGGTCGGTGACCTCGTACTCGCCGCCGACCGACCGGAAGATGTTCAGGAAGGTCATCATGTCGGCCTGCTGGGCGCCCAGCACCTCGACGTGACCGCGGGTCGCCAGCGCCGCCGCCGCCCAGCTGGCCGCCTCGATCCGGTCCGGGATCGGCCGGTGGGTGTAGCCGTGCAGCTTCTTGACGCCCTGGATCTCGATCACCCGGTCGGTGTGCACCTTGATGATCGCGCCCATCTTCTGGAGCACGCAGATGAGGTCGATGATCTCCGGCTCGACCGCCGCGTTGCGCAGCTCGGTGACGCCCTCGGCCATCACCGCGGTGAGCAGCACCTGCTCGGTGGCGCCCACGCTCGGGTACGGCAGCGCGAACTTCGTGCCGTGCAGCCCGTTCGGGGCGGACAGGTGCAGGCCCTCCGGCGTCTTCTCGACCGTGGCGCCGAACTCGCGCAGCGCCTGGAGGTGGAAGTCGATCGGGCGCGGGCCGATGTGGCAGCCGCCCAGGTCGGGGATGAAGGCGTGGCCGAGCCGGTGCAGCAGCGGGCCGCAGAACAGGATCGGGATCCGGCTGGACCCGGCGTGCACGTTGATCTGGTCGGTGCTGGCGCTCTCGACGTTCGTGGGGTCGAAGACGAGTTCGCCCTCCTCCACGCCGTCGCTGACCTTCACGCCGTGCAGGCCGAGCAGACCGCGGACCACCTCGACGTCACGGATACGCGGCACGTCGAACAGCCGGCTCGGTGTGTCGCCCAGCAGGGCGGCCACCATCGCCTTGGACACCAGGTTCTTCGCGCCGCGCACGCGGATCCGCCCTTCAAGCGGAGTGCCTCCGTGTACGACCAGGACGTCGTCGGTCAACGCAACCTCCAGCGCGTTGGGTGCTGCCGTGTCTAGTGATGGGTGCACGAAGTTCATCGCTACCCGGAACGCGGTCATGGGAAAACGGGCCGCGTGTGTCGTCGCCCCGGCAGCATAGCCCTCCGTGACGGGAATGGAATCGGTCACATCGCCAGCGAGGGCACGAACCGGGGTGTCCGGTGCGTTTCCGTGCCAGCGAGGTCACCGACGGTGATCAGGCTCCCGGAAGGGCGAGCATCTGGTCCAGCGCCGACCGGGCGTGTCGGGCGGTCTCCGGGTCGACGGTGATCTGGTTGACCACGCGCCCGGCGACCAGTTCCTCCAGCGCCCAGACCAGGTGCGGCAGGTCGATCCGGTTCATCGTCGAGCAGTAGCAGACCGCCCGGTCGAGGAACATGATCTGCTTGTCCGGGTGGGCCAGCGCGAGCCGGCGCACCAGGTTCAGTTCGGTGCCCACCGCCCACGCCGAGCCGGCCGGGGCCGCCTCGATGGTCCTGATGATGAACTCGGTCGAGCCGACCAGGTCGGCGGCGTTCACCACCTCGTGGCGGCACTCCGGGTGCACCAGCACGTTCACGCCCGGCACCCGCTCGCGTACGTCGTTGACGCTGTCGAGCGTGAAACGGCCGTGCACCGAGCAGTGACCCCGCCACAGGATCATCTTCGCGTCGCGCAGCTGCTCCGGGGTCAGCCCGCCGTTCGGCTTGTGCGGGTCGTAGAGCACGCAGTCGTCGAGCGAGAAGCCCATCTCCAGCACCGCGGTGTTGCGGCCGAGGTGCTGGTCGGGCAGGAACAGTACCTTGCGGCCCTGCTCGAAGGCCCAGTCCAGGGCCCGCTTGGCGTTCGACGAGGTGCAGACCACGCCGCCGTTGCGGCCGACGAAGCCCTTGATGTCCGCCGAGGAGTTCATGTACGTCACCGGCACGGTCTCCGCCGCGATGCCCAGATCGGTGAGCGTGTCCCACGCGGCCTCGACCTGCGACAGCACCGCCATGTCGGCCATCGAGCAACCGGCGGCGAGGTCGGGCAGGATCACCTTCTGCGCGTCCGAGGTGAGGATGTCCGCGCTCTCGGCCATGAAGTGCACGCCGCAGAAGACGATGTACTCCGCGTCCGGGCGGGCGGCCGCCTCCCGGGCCAGCTTGAACGAGTCGCCGGTCACGTCGGCGAACTGGATCACCTCGTCGCGCTGGTAGTGGTGGCCCAGGACGAACACCTTCGTGCCGAGCGCGGCCTTCGCGGCGGCGGCACGGGCCACCAGGTCGGGGTCGCTCGGCGCGGGGAGATCACCCGGACACTCCACGCCACGCTCGGTGGCGGGGTCGCTGCCGCGGCCGAGGAGCAGCAGCGCCGTGGCGGTGTTGGACGGCTCAACCCAGGTCGAAGTCACGCCCCCATGGTCCCACAGCGCGACCACCGCGCAGCCGTCCCTGATGTGGCCTGCCACACTGCTGCGCATGCGCGTGCTGCTCTGTCCGGACAAGTTCGCCGGCACGCTGTCGGCCCCCGACGTGGCCGCCGCGGTGGCCGACGGCTGGCGTGACGTCGCGCCCGGCGACGACCTGCTGGCCCGGCCGCTCGCCGACGGCGGGCCGGGGTTCGTCGACGTGCTCGCCGGGGCGCTCGGCGGACGCCGGGTGCCGGTGCCCACGGTCGACCCGCTGGGCCGCCCGGCCGCCGGTGAGATCCTGCTCACCGACGACGGCACGGCGTACCTGGAGAGCGCGCAGGCGTGCGGACTGCACCTGCTCACCGCCGCCGAACGCGACCCGAAGGCCACCACCTCGTACGGGCTGGGGCTGCTCGTCGCCGCCGCGGTCGAGGCGGGCGCGCGGACGGTGGTGGTGGGGCTGGGCGGCTCGGCCACCAACGACGGGGGCGCCGGGATGCTCGTCCCGCTGGGCGTCACGCCGCTGGACGGCGCCGGCCGGGCCCTGCCGTACGGCGGCGCGGCGCTCGCCGAGGTGGCCGCGCTCGACGGGGAGCCCCGGCTGCGCGGCGCGACGCTCGTCGCCGCCACCGACGTGGACAACCCGCTGCTCGGGCTGCACGGCGCGAGCAGCGTCTTCGGCCCGCAGAAGGGCGCCGACCGGGCCGACGTGCTGCTGCTGGACGCCGCGCTGACCCGCTGGGCGGAGGTGCTGACCGAGCGCCTGCCCGGCTGCCCGTCCGGGCTGGGCGCGCTGCCCGGTGGCGGCGCCGCAGGCGGCCTCGGTGCGGCGGTGCTGGCGCTCGGCGGCCGGTGCGAATCCGGCATCGGCCTGGTCACCCGCGCGGTGGGGCTGGACGCCGCGCTCGACGCCGCCGACCTGGTGATCACCGGCGAGGGCTCGTTCGACCACCAGTCACTGCGCGGCAAGGTGGTCGCCGGTGTGGCCGGGGCGGCCCGGGACCGGGGCGTGCCCTGCGTGGTGCTGGCGGGACGGGTGAGCACCGGGCGGCGGGAGGCGGCAGCGGCCGGTGTCACCGAGGCGCACAGCCTCGTGGAGCACTTCGGCGGCGAGGAGCACGGGGGAGTGGACGCGGCGATGGCCCGCCCGGCCGAGGGGCTGCGCGCGCTCGGCGCCCGCCTGGCGCGGCAATGGAGCCGCTGACCGGTTCCGCTGGTCACGCCGCGGGGTGGTGACGCCGGAGGCGGCGTACGATCGAAAGACGGACCACACCGGGAATCACTGGCGGACGTGCGGCGTTGGCCAGGACGTCCGGACCTCATACCGCGCAGGGAGACTTCCACGTGACCACGCCAGCGCAGACCGAGTCGACCGAGGCCAAGGCCCCCAGCACCGTCGTCCTCACCGACGTCGCGGCGCAGAAGGTCAAGGCCCTGATCGAGCAGGAGGGCCGCGACGACCTGCGGCTCCGGGTCGCCGTGCAGCCGGGTGGCTGCTCCGGCCTGCGGTACCAGCTGTTCTTCGACGAGCGCTCGCTCGACGGTGACGTCGTCACCGACTTCGACGGTGTCGAGGTCGTCGTCGACCGGATGAGCGCCCCCTACCTGGCCGGCGCCACCATCGACTTCGCCGACCGGATCGACGCCCAGGGCTTCACCATCGACAACCCGAACGCGGGCAACTCCTGCGCCTGCGGCGACTCCTTCAGCTGAGTCGACAGACCGACCGACAACGGCGGGCCGTCCCGGGTGGGGCGGCCCGCCGTTTCGTCGTACCCCTGCGCGTGACGTCCGGATGTGCGCTGATCGACCGGTTGGTGACCGACCGCCGTCCGTGCGGCCCGGGGGCCGGTAGGCTGACCGCGCCGTGCTCCCGACCCCGAGGGTTGACGTGAAGATCGCCGTGACCGGCTCGATCGCGACCGACCACCTGATGAGCTTCCCCGGCCGATTCGCCGACCAGCTCATCGCCGACCAGCTCGACAAGGTCTCGCTGTCCTTCCTCGTCGACGAGCTGGTGCTCCGCCGCGGCGGCACCGCGGCGAACATCGCCTTCGGCATGGCCCAGCTCGGGCTGCGCCCGGTGCTGCTCGGCGCGGTCGGCGCCGACTTCGCCGACTACCGCTCCTGGCTGGAGCGCCACGGCGTCGACTGCGACTCGGTGCACGTCAGCGAGGTCGCGCACACGGCACGCTTCGTCTGCACCACCGACACCGACATGTGCCAGATCGCCTCCTTCTACGCCGGGGCGATGAGCGAGGCCCGCAACATCGAGCTGGCCCCGGTGGCGCAGCGCCTCGGCGGTCTGGACCTGGTGCTGGTCAGCGCCAACGACCCGGCCGCGATGATCAGGCACTCCGGCGAGTGCCGGGACCGCGGCTACTCCTTCGTCGCCGACCCGTCGCAGCAGCTGGCCCGGATGGACGGCGAGGACGTGCTCGGCCTGATCGACGGTGCCGACTACCTGATGACCAACGAGTACGAGAAGTCGCTGCTCCAGAGCAAGGCCGGCCTTACCGACGAGCAGCTGCTGGACCGGGTCAAGGTGCGGGTCACCACGCTGGGCAAGCAGGGTGTGGAGATCGCCGGCCGGGAGATCGGCACGATCCGGGTGCCGATCGCGCGGGAGATGCAGGCGGTCGACCCGACCGGTGTCGGCGACGGCTTCCGGGCCGGTTTCTTCGCCGCGCTCGACTGGGGCGTCGGCCTGGAGCGGGCGGCCCAGGTCGGCTGCCTGCTGGCCACGCTCGTGCTGGAGAACTTCGGCGGCCAGGAGTACGAGGTCCGCCGCGACCTGTTCGTGAAGCGACTCGCCGAGTCGTACGGTGACGCGGCCGCCGAGGACGTCCGGCCGCACCTGCTGTGACCGGCCCGGCGGCCCCGGCCGGAGGGGTGGACCCGGAGGTCCGCCCCGGCGGCGGCGGTCCGGTGCTCGTCGCGTTCGCCGGGCTGCCGGGCGTGGGCAAGACCACGCTCGCCGCCCGGGTCGGCGCCGCCCTGCGCGCCCCGGTCCTGCCGGTCGACCCGGTCGAGCGCGCCCTGCACCGCTACGGCCTCACCGGCGACGTACCGGGCATGGCCGCCTACGGCGCGGTCGCCGGGCTGGCCGAGGTGCAGCTCGGCCTCGGGCTCAGCGTGGTGGTCGACGCGGTGAACCCGGTCGCCAGCGCCCGGGGCCTCTGGCACGACGTGGCCGAACGGGCCGGCGTGCCGCTGCGGGTGATCGAGGTGCACTGCGGCGACGAGGCGGAGCACCGCCGCCGGGTCGAGGCCCGCCCGCCCGAGGAACACGGCACCTGGGAGCAGACGCTGCGCCGCCGGGCCGAGTACGAGCCGCTGATCGGCCCGCGCCTGGTGGTCGACACCGCCGTGGCCGCCGACCCGCTGCCGGGCATCCTCGCGTACCTGCGCTGACTGCTGGTCGTCCGGTGTTAAGAAGGGCACCTTCCTCTACCTGAGGCGTTAAGAAGGGGCCCTTCCTTACACCCGGACGTCGTAGGCGGGCCCCGGGCGCTCGGCGAGGAACTCGTGGCCGCGCATCCGGCACCACGCCGGGATGTCCACCGCCGCCGCCGGGTCGTCGGCGAGCACCCGTACCACCGCTCCGGCCGGCAGGCCGGGCACCAGCCGGGCGAGATTGATCACCGGTAGCGGGCAGCGCTGCCCCCGGCAGTCCAGCACCTCGTCCGGCTCGCTCCTCGCGCTCACAGGTCCGTCACCCCCGCCTCCGCCCGCAGGTCCGCCACGATCCCGGGCAGCTCGGCCAGGAACCGCTCCACGTCCGCCTCGGTGGTCCCCCGGTGCAGCGACACCCGCACGTTGCCGTGCGACAGCACCCCCATCGCCTCCAGCACGTGTGACGGGCGCAACGTCGACGACGTGCACGACGAGCCGGAGGACACCGCGAACCCGCGCCGGTCCAGCGCGTGCAGCAACGCCTCGCCGTCGACGTACAGGCAGGAGAACGTCACCAGGTGCGGCAACCGGTCCACCGGGTCGCCGACCACCTCCACGTCCGGCACCTCGGCCGCCACCCGCGCCCGGATCCGGTCGACAAGCGGACCCAGCCGGGCCGCCTCCGCCGCCGCGTCGGCCGCCGCCGCGCGCAGGCTCGCCGCCGCCGCGACCACCGCCGGCAGGTTCACCACCCCGGGGGTACGCCCCGACTCCCGCTCGTCGGCCGGGTACGGCGACTCCCACCGGGTGCCCTTGCGCACCACGAGCAGTCCGACACCGGGCGGTCCGCCCCACTTGTGCGCGCTGGCGGTCAGCACCGACCAGCCCGACGGCAGCGGCGCCCGGCCGGCCAGCTGCGCCGCGTCCACGTACAGCGGCACGCCCGCCTCGGCGCACAGCTCCGCCGCCGCGGGCACCGGCTGCACAGTGCCCACCTCGTGACTGGCCCCGATCAACGCCGCGAGGGCCACGCCGGGCGCGGCCACCGCCGCCGCCCAGGCGTCCAGGTCCACCCGGCCCGACCGGTCCACGGGTACGGACACCGCCGCGCCGCCACCTGCCGTGTGCCGCTCCGCGGCGTGCAGCACCGCCGAGTGCTCGATCGCCGAGTGCACCAGCGTCGCCCCGGCCCGCCGCCGCCCGGCCAGGCCTCCGAGTACGGCGGCGTGCCCTGCCGCCGTACCGCTGGGGGTGAAGGACAGCTCGTCGGCGCGGACGCCGAGCGTCTGCGCGGCGGCCTCGCGCGCGGCGTCGAGGAGCTGGCGGGCCCGGCGGGCCGCCGAGTAGAGCCGGGCCGGGTCCGCCCAGCCGTCGTCCAGTGCGGCCAGCATCGCCTGCCGCGCGACCGGATGCAGCGGCGCCGCGCTGGCGGCGTCCAGGTAGACCGGGGAGACGCTCATGAGGCTCCACGCTATCGCCCGGTTACGCCCAAGATCCCCCCGATGGGGGTGGACAGCGACCCCAAGACGGCCTGGCCGGTCATGGTCGAGTAATCTGCGACCGTCGGTGACGCCTTTGCCGTCGGTGTCAAGGAGAACAACCGCCGCGGCGCGCTAGGGAGGCAGGACCAGGTGGTCGCAAGGAGTTCGGAGGTACGGCGCTCGGCCGTACGGCACAGCGCTTCCCCGGGGGCCGGTGGACGCCGGCGGCGTGGTGCTGGTCGAATCGCCGGGCTCGGTCTCGGCGCGGCGGCGCTGCTGGTCTCGCTCACCGGCTGTGACGTCGGCAAGGCGTTCGGCGGGTTCGGCTGGCCGCAGGGCGGCATCACGCCCGAGTCGCACCGCATGTACGACCTGTGGATCGCGTCCTGCATCGCGGCGCTCGCCGTCGGCGTGTTCGTGTGGGGCCTGATCTTCTGGTGCGTGGTCCGCTACCGCAAGCGCGGCAACGAGCTGCCGGTGCAGACCCGCTACAACCTGCCGATGGAGTTCCTCTACACCATCGCGCCGATCCTCGTGGTCTCCGTGCTCTTCTACTACACGGCGGTCGTGCAGACCGACGTGAACAAGCAGTCGAAGAACCCGGACGTCACCGTCGAGGTCGTCGCGTTCAAGTGGAACTGGCAGTTCAACTACCGCGACGGCCAGGGCACCGAGGCCAACACCGTCGCCTCGGTGCTCGGCACCAGCGAGGTCATCCCGGTGCTGGTGCTGCCCAGCGGCCGCTCGATCCGCTTCGAGGAGACCAGCCGCGACGTCATCCACTCGTTCTGGGTGCCGGAGCTGCTGTTCAAGCGGGACGTCATGCCGGGCAACGTGCGCAACACGTTCGAGGTCTCCAGCATCGACCAGGAGGGCGCGTTCGTCGGCCGCTGCGCCGAGCTGTGCGGCAGCTACCACGCCTTCATGAACTTCGAGCTGCGGGTCGTCTCGCCGGAGAAGTACGACCAGTTCCTGGCGGCCAAGAAGGCCGGCAAGTCGACCCAGGAGGCGCTCGGCGCGATCGGTGAGGAAGAGTACGCCACCGAGACGAAGCCGTTCGACACCCGGCGCGACGTGAACAACTTCAACCCGTCCGACGCGACGGCCGGCGCGGGAAGCTGAGGGGTCCGGCATGAAGACCGAGTGGAAGATCTTCCTGACCATCGCCACGTTCCTCCTCGGCGCGACGATCCTCTACGGCGCCTGGACGTACGCCGACAGCGGCGGTCACGTCGAGTGGATCGGCACGGTGGCGCTGCTGCTGTCCTTCCTGCTCTGCGCGATGTGCGGCGGCTTCTTCTGGTTCGTCTCCCGCCGTATCGACCTGCGCCCCGAGGACCGGCCGGACGGCGAGATCGCCGACGGCGCCGGTGAGGTCGGCTTCTTCAGCCCTGGCAGCTACTGGCCGTTCGGGCTGGCGCTGGCCGCCGCGATCGCCGGTCTCGGCCTGGTGTTCTGGCAGTTCTGGCTGCTGGGACTGGGCCTGGTGGCGGTTGTCCTCGCCACCTGCGGGCTGCTGTTCGAGTACTACTCGGGCAC
>NZ_LEKG01000182.1:0-15741 GCF_001029515.1 Micromonospora sp. RV43
GTCGGGGTGGGCGCACGCGACCACGCTGGCGCCTGCGGTCAGCGGGGTGAGCAGCCAGTCGACCGGGTCGGGGTGGGTGGTCACGTCGACCAGGAGGCGGTCGCCCTGAGCCAGGCCCAGCTCGGTGGCGCGAGCCTGTGCGCGGGCCAGCAGCGCTGCGTCCGCCTCGCCGCCGGCCGGGTACGGCGTGAAGTGGTCGCCGTGTCCGCGTACCGCGGAGACGAAGTCGGTGCAGCCGGCCGGCACCTGCCGCATCGGCAGCGCGAACGGGTCGAGCGCCAGCGCGTACCGCTCGCCGGCCGGCCACCCGGCCGCCTCGTCCACCCGGCCGACGGCCACGAACAGTGCCTCCACCGGGCCCGGCGTGCCGGTCACTGTCAGCTTCGCCGACCAGCAGCCGAGCAGCACCGCGGCGGTCTGCCAGTGCGGCGGCAGCAGCACCCCGGCCGCGTCGCCGGGCGCGGCGCCGACCTCGTCGGTGAGCAGGTTCGCGGTCTTCGCCACCCAGTTCGCGAGCGTCGCCCCGGAGAGTTCGGTGCGTTCGCCGGTGGTGTCGTCGTACCAGGTCAGCAGCGGTCGGGTGGGGTCGGTCGCGATCGCGTCGGCGAACACCCGGGCAATGTTGTCGGCCATCGGCGCGAACGATACGCGCCCCGCGTGCGTACTCGATGACAGCGACAAGTCGGCGTACCGTCGGGTCGCGGTCAGCGCCTCGCGCCCGGCCCGGCGTAGGCTTGCCGAGAGTGTTATTCCCCACAACTGCGCCACCTGAGGAGTCGCCCCGTGACCGCCGGTCGCCCGCCCCGCGTTCTCATCGACGCCACGAGTGTCCCCGCCGACCGTGGCGGCGTCGGTAGATACGTCGACGGACTGCTCGGCGCGCTGGGCCGGGTCTGCGGCACCGGCGTCGACCTGGCCGTGGTCAGCCTCCGCACCGACCTGGAGCGCTACACCCGGATGCTGCCCGGCGCGGAGGTGATCCCCGCCCCGGCGGCGGTGGCGCACCGGCCGGCCCGGCTGGCCTGGGAGCAGACCGGCCTGCCGCTGCTGGCCCAGCAGGTCGGCGCCGAGGTGCTGCACTCGCCGTTCTACACCTGCCCGCTGCGGGCCGGCTGCCCGGTGACTGTCACCGTGCACGACGCGACGTTCTTCACCGAGCCGGAGCACTACGACAAGTCGCGCCGGACGTTCTTCCGCAGCGCGATCAAGACCTCGCTGCGCCGGGCGAACCGGGTGATCGTGCCGAGCAAGGCCACCCGCGACGAGCTCATCCGGCTGCTGGACGCCGACCCGACCCGGATCGACGTCGCCTACCACGGTGTCGACCAGGACGCGTTCCACGCGCCGGGTGACGAGGAGAAGGCACGCGTCCGGGCCCGCCTGGGGCTCGGCGACAGCAGCTACATCGCGTTCCTCGGGGCCAAGGAGCCGCGCAAGAACGTACCCAACCTGATCCGCGGCTGGGCCCGGGCGGTGGCCGACCGGCCGAACCCGCCCGCGCTGGTGGTGGCCGGCGGCCAGGGCCACGACGACGACATCGACCGCGCGGTGGCCGAGGTCCCGTCGCACCTGCGGCTGCTGCGCCCGGGTTACCTGCGCTACGCCGACCTGCCCGGCTTCCTCGGCGGCGCGCTGGTGGCGGCGTACCCCTCGTACGGCGAGGGCTTCGGCCTGCCGATCCTGGAGGCGATGGCGTGCGCCGCCCCGGTGCTCACCACGCCGCGCCTGTCCCTGCCCGAGGTGGGCGGCGACGCGGTGGCCTACACCAGCGAGGACCCGGACCAGATCGCCACCGACCTCGGTGCCCTGCTGGACGACGAGCAGCGGCGGCTGTCGCTGGCCAAGGCCGGTTTCGACAGGGCCAAGGAGTTCACCTGGGAATCCAGCGCGGAGGTCCACATCGCGGCATGGCGACGGGCCCGGTCCTGAGCGTCGGCTGCCGGTCCCGGGCGACCGACCGTGACGGCTCGCCCGCTTCGGGCATGATGTGCTGATGTTCTACGCCGTCATCCCGGCGGGCGGCAGCGGCACGAGGTTGTGGCCGTTGTCCCGTGCCGGCCATCCCAAATTCCTCCACCCGCTGACCGGCACCCCCGCCTCGCTGTTGCAGGCCACTGTCGACCGGTTGTCGCCGTTGACCACTCCGGAGCGCACGCTCGTGGTCACCGGGGCCGCGCACGCCGCGGCGGTGGCTCGGCAACTGGCTGGCCTGCCGGAGGAGAACATCCTGGTCGAGCCGTCACCGCGCGACTCCTGCGCGGCGATCGCGCTGGCCGCCGCGGTGATCGCCGCCCGGACCCCGGACGCGGTGATGGGCTCGTTCGCCGCCGACCACCTGATCGGCGACCCGGCCCGGCTGGCCGAGGTCGTGCGGCAGGCGATCCGGGGCGCGGAGCAGGGGCTGCTGATGACTGTGGGCATCACCCCGACGCGCCCGGAGACCGGCTACGGCTACCTGGAGACCGGCGAGCCGGCGGGGGACGGCCCGCTGCGCCCGGTACGCGAGTTCAAGGAGAAGCCGGCCGCCGAGGTGGCCGAGGTGTACGTCCGCTCCGGCCGGCACCTCTGGAACGCCAGCATGTTCGTCTGGCGGGTGGACGTCTTCCTGTCCGAGCTGGCTCGCCAGCAGCCGGAGCTGCACGCCGGGATCACCGCCATCGCGGCGGCCTGGGGCACCCCGGAGCAGGACGACGTGCTCGGCCGGATCTGGCCGACGCTGCCCCGGATCTCCGTCGACTACGCGGTGATGGAGGGTGCGGCGACTGCGGGCCGGGTGGGTACGGTGCCCGGCGACTTCGGCTGGAACGACGTGGGCGACTTCCACACGCTCGGCGAGGTGCTGCCCGCCGACGGCGCCGGCAACGTGGTGCTGGGCGGTGACGCGAAGCCGGGCGTGCTGCTGCACGACACCACCGGCACAGTGGTGGTGCCGCACTCCGGGCGGCTCGTGGCCACCGTCGGGGTGCACGACCTGATCGTCGTGGACACCCCGGACGCGCTGCTGGTCTGCCCGCGTGACCGCGCGCAGGACGTGAAGAAGATCGTGGACGAGCTGAAGGAACGCGGCGAGGAGGGCCTGGTCTGATCCGCCGGGCCGCCGGGACGCGTCCGGCGGCGCGGTAGAGCCGCTCAGCCGCCGGCGCGGCGGGCCAGCACCGCGAGCGCCGGCGGCACGAGCTGAGCCGTGGCGTGGGCGAGCGGCTCGGGCAGCCGGTCCGGCGGGAACCAGCCGAGCGCCTCGGACTCCGCGCTGACCCGCTCGACCGCCCCCGCCGGGGCCAGGGCGGCGTACCGGACGTCGTAGTGGAACGACCCGCCCTGGCAGGCGACCTGGTGGATGTCCACGTCGATCGGCTCCGGCTCGACGGTCAGGCCGGTGATGCCGGACTCCTCGGTGGCCTCGCGCAGCGCGGCGGCCACGAGCGTCCGGTCGCCGGGCTCGCAGTGCCCGCCGAGCTGCATCCACCTGCGGATCTTGCCGTGCAGGCAGAGCAGCACCCGGCCGTCCGGGTCGAGCACCAGCGCGCTCGCCGTGACGTGCCCGGCCCGGTGCGTCCGGCTCATCGCCACCGGCCCGTCGGCCAGCAGCGCCAGGGTCCGGTCCCGGGCGGCGTCGGCGGCGGGGCTGGTCGCCGTCCAGCGGCTCAGCGTCGCGACGGCGTCGGCGTGCAACTCGGTGTACGGGATGAGATCGGGCACCCGGACACTCTACGAGCGCGCCCTCCGTACCCTGGCGCGGTGACCCTGCGACTCGTCGAGTTCCTGGTGGCCGGCAACGAGGCGAGCGACCTCCTGCCGGTGCGGTCGGCCGCGCTGCTGCGGGCGCACGGCGCGCGCCGCGGCTTCTGGACGGTGCTGGACGAGGGGCCGGTCGAGCAGTGCCTGGCGCTGCTGCTGGAACGCGACGACGGCCACTGGGTGGCGCACCACGTACCTGCCGATGCCGGCCGCGAGAACGGCCGCACCGAGGACGGCGAGGCGCTCGCCCACCACGACGGGTGGGTGTACGTCTTCGGCTCGCACTTCGGGTCCAAGCGCGGCCCGCTGCGGCCCCGGCGCGCGTTCGTGGCCCGGTTCCGGGAGGACGAGGCCGTGGCCGGGCCGCTGCCGGTGCACGTGGTGCGCAACCGCTTCCGGCTGCACCGGGCGGTGAACGACGCGCTCGCCGCCGCCCCGCTGACGCTGCTGCCGCCCGGTGACCGGGTCCGGGAGCGGTTCATCGTGGAGACACTGGCCCGGGGCACCGCCCGGGCCAAGAGCTGGGTGACCCGGCTCGCCGCGGACGACCTGCCGGTCAACGTCGAGGCGGCGGCGTTCACCCCGGCCGGTACGGCGCTGCTGGGGCTGCGTTTCCCGGTGACCGCCGCGGGGGAGCCGGTCTACGTCGAGCTGGCCGGCGTACCGGAGATGTTCGACGACCCGGAGCGGCCGGGTGACCTGCGGGCGCTCGGGGCGTACGCGCTGACCGGTGTGACGCCGCCCGGGGCGCTCGCCGGCTTCCGCGCGATCACGCCGACCGGCGACGGCGGCTACGCGGCGGTGACCGGGTCGATCGACGCGCTGGGCAAGGGTTCGGTGTTGTTGGACGACCATCCGCACGGCGGTGAGGTGACCTCCCGGCACGTGCGGTTCCGGCACGACGCGGGCGGGGGCGCCCTGGTGGCCGGGGAGGTGGTGGCGGAGCTGGCGCCGTTCCATCACGTGGAAGGGCTGGCCGAGCTGGCGGGACGCTGCTACTACGTCACGGACGAGGACCACCGGGTGGCGCTCTGGATCGGATGAGCGAGGGCCGGGCGGCACCCCTGCGACTGATGTCGCAGACCCTCGTGGTGCCACCCGGCCACGCCCGTCAGCCGGCGTCCGGGTCGACATTGCGCCCCGGCGTCGGCGGGCAACAGAGAGTTTGCCGAACCGGCCCGCCCAGCGTCGAGGTTTTTCACCTGACGCTTAAAGATGGAGATTAGTACCGGCGGGTACAGTGCGAGGTGTGGCGGGCACCCCCGCCGTCCGCACGGGAGCAGCAACCCATGTTGAAGATCATTTTCTCGGGCGAGGACGTTCTGCGGACCCGGGTCGCCCCGGCCGCGGACCCGCTCTGGGAGCTGGTCCTCAGCCTGCACCTGCTCCAGGGGCGCAGCCGGGATCCGATGATGACCACGTGGCGGCGCACAGTGGCGCACGGCCTGCGGACCGACACCGACGCCGAGCAGTACCGCCTGCTGCTCGCGCTCAACCCGCCGCGTGGCTACTTCCCCGACTTCCTCACCCCGTTCGCCAGCCGCGAGGGCTTCCAGGCCGGGCTGGACGCGATCCGGGGCACCTCTGTGGACATGCTGCGCCGCGACCTGACGCTGCTCGCCGGGGAGACCACGCTGCCGTCGTCGGCCACCTCGCTCGCCCGTGGCGAGCCGGATACGCTGCACCACCTCACCGACGCCATGGCGCGGTACCAGTCGCTGGCGGTCATGCCCTACTGGTCCCGCGTGCAGGCGGCGGTCGAGGCGGACCGGGCCCGGCGTGCGCGCGCCATGCTCGACGGCGGCGCCGAAGGGCTGCTGGCCAGCCTGCGGCCGAACATGCGCTGGGTGTCGGGTGTGCTGGAGGTGCTCGACTACCCGGACACCCGGGAGCTGCACCTGGACGGCCGGGGGCTGCTGCTCGTCCCGTCGTTCTTCTGCTCGCGTACCCCGGTGGCGCTGGTCGACCCGACGCTGCCCCCGGTGCTGGTCTACCCGGTCGACCGGCTCGCCGGCCTGACGCCCGCGTCCGGCGCCGCCGCGTCGCCGCAGGGCGAGGCGCTCGCCGCCCTGCTCGGCCGTACCCGCTCCCGGGTGCTCCAGGCCGCCGACGAGGGCTGCACCACCGGCGAGATGGCACGCCGGCTGCGCATCTCCGCCGCCGCGGCCAGCCAGCACACCACTGTGCTGCGCAACGCGGGACTGCTGGTCAGCCGGCGGGACCGCAACACCGTCCTGCACACGCTCACACCGCTGGGCCGGGCCGTCCTCGACGCCTGAGCACGCCCGCCGGAGTCAGAGCGCCAGCGTGGCGCTCGCGGTGCTGCCGGACGGGGGCGGGAGCAACGTCGAGTCGACGCCCTCGGCGGCCAGCGCGGCGCGCAGGCGTTGCAGGTCCGCGCCGACCCGGACCAGGTCCGCCGGGTCGACGGGAGCGGGCGCCGCGCCGAGCAGCAGGCCGGTGGCCGAGGCGGGCCAGCCGGGCACTGTGGCGGCGAGTCCGGCGCGTACCTCGTCGTCGGTGACGTGGGTGAAGACGGTGCCGGGCGCGACCACGTCGGCCACCGCGTCGATCGCCCGCCGCACCGCGGCCGGATCGGCGGGCTCGGGGCCGATCCGGTCCGCGAGCGTCGCCGCCGCCCGCAGACCGGCGGCGCGCGCCTCGGCCGTGCCGAGCGAGAACAGGTCCATCGAGGCGTCGCGCACGAGCGTGCGGGCGCCCTCGTCGTCGTCCCGGGTCGCGGCGAGGTAACCCCGGACCACCGCGACCGGCACCTGGTCGCACTTGCCCTTGATCAGCTCACCGGCGGCGGCGAGTTCGTCGACCACCGCCATCTGGGTGACGAACAGCTCGTTGCCGTACGGGTCGACCTCGCCCCGGTGGTCACGGATCGCCGGCATGCCGGCCACCCCGAGCGCCACGTCGGTGAGCCCGTTGCGCCACGGGCGTCCCATCGTGTCGCTGACGATCACTGCGACGTCGAGGCCGTACCGGTCGCGCAACGCGGCGCGCAGCGCCCGGGCGGACGCGTCCGGGTCGACCGGCAGCAGCACCAGCCTGGTCTTGTCCACGTTCGAGGCGTCGATGCCGGCGGAGGCCATCACGAACCCGTGGTGGGTCTGCACGATCCGGGTCGCGCCCCGGGTCGCCACCACCCGGGCGGTCTCCCCGGCCAGGATCCGGTCCCGCTCGGCGAGCCGTTCCGGGCCGTCGGCCGGCACGTCGACCAGCCGGCCCTCCGCCTTCGACACGATCTTGCTGGTGACCACCAGGACGTCGTGGTCGCGCAGCCAGGGCGCCGCACCGGTGATCAGCGCCGCCAGGTCGTCGCCCTCGGTCACGTCACCGATGCCCTGCATCGGCAGGATCTCCAGCCTCACATCAACTCCAGCGCGGCGCGCACCATCGCGGCGGTCGCCGCCTCGTCGGTCATCCGCAGCGGCGCCGCGCGGACGGTCACGTCCGGCACCACAGTGCCCTCGTCCTCCGGCGCGACCAGCCAGCCGTCGAGCAGCCCGCCCGCCGGCCGGGCGCCGTAGAGGCCGCCCACGCCGGCCGCGCTGCACTCCACGCCGAGCACGGCGAGGCAGCGGTCGGCCATGCCGCGTACCGGCGCACCGCCGATGATCGGCGACACCCCGATCACCGGGGCCGGGCCGCCGGCAACCGCGTCGCGCAGCCCGGGTACCGCCAGCACCGGGGCGATGCTCACCACCGGGTTGCTCGGTGCGATCAGCACCACGTCCGCGGCGGCGATCGCCTCGACCACGCCGGGCGTGGGCTTCGCCGCGTCCGCGCCGACGAAGACGAACCGGTCGGTGGGTACGCCGGCCCGATACCGCACCCACCACTCCTGGAAGTGGATCGCCCGCCGGCCCTGCTCGTCGGTGACGACGGCGTGGGTCTCCAGGCGGTCGTCGGTGGCGGGCAGCAGCCGTACGCCCGGCTGCCAGCGGGCCGCCAGTGCCTCGGTGACCTGGGACAGCGGGTAGCCGGCGTTGATCATCTGGGTGCGCACCAGGTGGGTGGCGACGTCCTTGTCGCCCAGGCCGAACCAGCTCGGCTCCGCGCCGTACGCGGCCAGCTCGTTCTTCACCGTCCAGGTCTCGCCCGCCCGGCCCCAGCCCCGCTCCGGGTCGGCGCCGCCGCCGAGCGTGTAGAGCACGCTGTCCAGGTCGGGGCAGACCTTCAGCCCGTGCAGCAGCAGATCGTCGCCGACGTTGACCACTGCGGTCACCTCGGCGCCCACCTCCCGGGCGTACGCCCGCACGCCGAGCAGGAAACGGGCGCCCCCGATGCCGCCGGTCAGTACCACGATGCGCATGGCGTCCATCCTTCCGCACGCGCCGCCGTCGATCGTCCGGTGGCCGGAGAGACTACGCTCACTTCGGCAACTGTCCGCTTTCGTCCCCTGGGGGAGTCCGTGACCAGCCCCGCCGAGCCCGCGTCCGGCGACGCCGCGCAGGCCAGCCAGTTGATCAAGCCGTTGCGCGAACTGGCCGCGCTCGTCCTTCTCGGCGCCAACGCCGTGCTGCTCTTCGTCGGCCTGCTGCGCCTGCTGCCGATCGACGACTACAGCACGTCCACCGGCCGGGCCGGGAGCACGTATTTCACATTCATCGGCCTGGAGTCGACGGTCCTGCCGGTGCTCGCCGTCCTGATCGCCACAGTGATCCTCCCGGTCGTGCCGAAGGCCAAGCTGATCACGCAGGTGGCGCTCGTCGAGTACGCCGTGTCCGCCGTGTTCGGCGCGCTGACGTTCCTGATCTGGCTGGTCGGCCGGCTCGCCGACGGCGAGGTGCTGGACGCGTTCCTCGGCCTGCTGACCCGCGCGGCGTGGCTGGCGATCTTCGCGGTCGCCGCGTTCGTGGTGTTCAAGATCTGGCGCACGCTCTACTACGTGCCGAAGCCCAAGCCGCAGCCGGGCGTGTACGGCCAGGCCCAGCCCGGCTGGCCGCAGCAGCCGGGTCAGCCCGGCGGCTACCCCGGTCCGGGTGGCTACCCGCAGCAGCCCGGCCAGGGCTACCCGCAGGCCGGCTCGCCCCCGCCCGGCTGGCCGCAGCAGCCCGGCCCGTACGGCCAGCCGCAGTCGGCGCCGCCGTTCAACACCGCCCCGCCGCACGCCCCGCACTCCGGTCCGCCGTCCGCCGACCCGCAGTCCGGTGTCCCGTTCGCCGGGCCGCAGCAGGCGCCGCAGTACGGCTCGTCGCACCACGCGCCGCCGTTCGGCCAGCCGCCGTCGGCCGACCCGACGCAGGCGATCCCGCGCCAGTCCGCCGAGCCGGGGGCGCCGTCGCCGGCCGCCGACGACGAGCGCACCCAGCGGTTCGACCGCGAGGACCCGAACCAGCCTCGCTGAGCCCCGCGCGGCGGGCGACGGAGATCGTCGCCCGCCGCCACCTGGGCCGCCACCGTCGCCCGCCGCTGTGCGGCAGCTCACCCGGGTCGTCCCGGTGCCCGGACCGCGGCCGGGGGCGGGCATCCGGCCGTCCGGCAGCGCTTAGGCTGGGCGGATGGTTGATCGCAGCGACCCCGAACCGACCGAGGCGAGCATCCGGCGGGCACTGGGGCGGGCCGCCACCGGCCGGGCGCTCGACGCCGGCGAGGCGGGCGCGCTGCTCGCCGCTCGCGGGCCGATGCTCGACGACCTGCTCCGGATCGCCTCCGACATCCGAGACGCCGGGCTGCGCGACGCCGGGCGGCCGGGCGTGGTCACGTACTCGAAGAAGGTCTTCATCCCGCTGACCCGGCTCTGCCGGGACCGCTGCCACTACTGCACGTTCGCCACCGTGCCGCACCGGCTGCCCGCCGCCTACCTGGAACGCGACGAGGTGCTGTCGATCGCCCGCGAGGGCGCCGCGCAGGGCTGCAAGGAGGCGCTGTTCACGCTCGGCGACCGGCCCGAGGAGCGGTGGCCGGCGGCCCGCCAGTGGCTGGACGAGCGGGGGTACGACTCGACGCTGGACTACCTGCGCGCCTGCGCGGTGGCGGTGCTGGAGGAGACCGGCCTGCTGCCCCACCTCAATCCGGGCGTGCTCACCTGGTCGGAGTTGCAGCGGCTCAAGCCGGTCGCGCCGAGCATGGGCATGATGCTGGAGACCACCGCCGGCCGGCTCTGGTCCGAACCGGGCGGCCCGCACTTCGGCTCACCGGACAAGGAACCCGCGGTACGCCTGCGGGTGCTCGACGACGCCGGCCGGGTCGGGGTGCCGTTCACCACGGGAATCCTGATCGGCATCGGCGAGAACCGGGCCGAGCGGGTCGACGCGATCTTCGCGATCCGCCGGGCGATGCGGGAGTACGGCCACCTCCAGGAGGTGATCGTGCAGAACTTCCGCGCCAAGCCGGACACCGCGATGCGCGGCATGCCCGACGCCGAGCTGCACGACCTGGCCGCCACAGTGGCGGTGGCCCGGGTGCTGCTCGGCCCGAAGGCCCGCATCCAGGCCCCGCCGAACCTCATCGCGGGCGAGTACGACCTGTTGCTGCGCGCCGGCATCGACGACTGGGGCGGCGTCTCCCCGGTCACGCCCGACCACGTCAACCCGGAGCGGCCCTGGCCGCACCTGGACGAGCTGGCGGCGCGTACCGCGAGTGCCGGGTTCACGCTGCGCGAGCGGCTGACCGTCTACCCGGAGTACGTCCGGGCGGGCGAGCCGTGGCTCGATCCGCGCCTGCTGCCGCACGTCACAGCGCTCGCCGACCCGGCCACCGGGCTCGCGGTCGAGGCGGCCCGCCCGGAGGGACGGCCCTGGCAGGAGCCGGAGGAGGTCTACGGCGGCCGCACCGACCTGCACGTCACCATCGACGTCACCGGCCGTACCGACGACCGGCGGGGCGACTTCGACAGCGTGTACGGCGACTGGGCCGAGGTGGCCGGCAAGGTGGCGCCGGAGGCGCGCGCCGGCGTACCAGTGGGTGGTGGCGCGGACGCCGACCTGCGCGCGGGCCTGCGGCTCGCCGCTGACGACCCGGCCGCGCTGCTGACTCCGGCGCACGAGGCGAAGGCACTGGCGCTGTTCGGCGCGGACGGCCCGGCGCTCGACGAGCTGTGCCGGCTGGCCGACGACGCGCGCCGGGACGCGGTCGGCGACGACGTGACCTACGTGGTCAACCGCAACATCAACTTCACGAACGTCTGCTACGTGGGCTGCCGGTTCTGCGCGTTCGCCCAGCGGGAGAGCGACGCCGACGCGTTCCGGCTCTCGCTGGAGCAGGTCGCCGACCGGGCCGAGGAGGCGTGGACGGCCGGCGCGACCGAGGTCTGCCTCCAGGGCGGGATCGACCCGAAGATGCCGGTGACCGGGTACGCCGACATCGTCCGCGCGATCAAGGCGCGGGTGCCGGACATGCACGTGCACGCGTTCTCCCCGATGGAGATCGTCACCGCCGCCGCGAAGGCCGGCGTGCCGGTGCGGGAATGGCTGCTCCAGCTCCGCGAGGCCGGGCTGGACACCATCCCGGGCACCGCCGCCGAGATCCTCGACGACGACGTGCGCTGGGTGCTCACCAAGGGCAAACTGCCGGCCTCCGCCTGGGTCGACGTGGTGAGCACGGCCCACGAGCTGGGCATCCGGTCCAGCTCCACGATGATGTACGGCCACGTGGACCACCCGGGCCAGTGGCTCGCCCACTTCCGGGTGCTGGCCGGCGTGCAGGACCGTACCGGCGGGTTCACCGAGTTCGTGGCGCTGCCGTTCGTGCACACCAACGCGCCCATCTACCTGGCCGGCATCGCCCGCCCGGGACCGACATGGCGGGAGAACCGGGCGGTGCACGCGATGGCCCGGCTGCTGCTGCACGGCCGGATCGACAACATTCAGTGCTCCTGGGTGAAGCTCGGCGACGAAGGCACAGTGGAGATGCTGCGCGGCGGCTGCAACGACCTGGGCGGCACGCTGATGGAGGAGACGATCTCCCGGATGGCCGGCTCGGGCAACGGGTCGGCCCGTACCGAGGAGCAGTTGCGGGCCATCGCCACCGCCGCCGGGCGGCCGTTCCGCAAGCGGACGACCGCGTACGGTCACGCCCGCGCCTGAGGTCGAACCTTTCCCCGCCGCGCGCCGTACCTGTGGGTGCCGGCGGCGGTTTCGGCGAGGACCGCCGCCGGTGACCCCGAACCGGGGCCCGGCGGTGTCCGGGCGCCCGGCCCGCTGCGGCGCTGCGGCGCCGGTCCGGAAAGGTTGCCGATGAGCACTGACGAGACCACCGACGCGCCGAAACGGCGGACCTGGCCGCGATTGACCCGCAGGCAGACGCTCACCGCCGCGGCGAGCGCCACACTGGGCGCCGCCGCCCTCACCGTGCCGGGCCTGTCCGCCGCCCAGAACGCCCCCACGGCGAGCCGGCGCGACGAGCCGATCGTGGTCCACCTCCGCGACGCCGCGGCCGGCGTCATGGACGTCTTCGTCGGCACCACCCGGGTCGAGGTACGCGACCGCGGCCTGGCCGACCGCCTGGTGCGCGCCGCCGGCCGGCGCTGATCCCACCCTCCACCGGCGCGGGCTCCCGGCGCCGGTTCCGACTTCCGTTCCCCCGACGAAGGTGCGTCCGCCATGTCCTCTCACCGCGAGGCCCCGGAGATCGCCAAGGATCCGGTCGCCGACAGTTCCGACCTGTACGCGTTCGTCACGCCGAGCCAGCCGGACACGGTCACGTTGATCGCCAACTACGTGCCGGTGCAGCTCCCGTCCGGCGGCCCGAACTTCTTCGAGTTCGGTGACGACGTCCGGTACGAGATTCACATCGACAACGACGGCGACGGTTATCCGGACGTCACCTATCGTTTCGAATTCACTACCGAGATCACGAACCAGAACAGTTTTCTCTACAACACCGGGCCGATCGAGTCGCTGGAGAGCAAGAACTGGAACCGGCGGCAGTTCTACCGGCTGACCCGGATCGCCGACGGCCGCGCGCGCGTGCTGGCGCACAAACTGCCCTGCCCGCCGTGCAACGTCGGGCCGCTGTCCACGCCGAACTACCAGAACCTGGTCCGGCAGGCGACGTTCAAGCTGTCCACCGGTGAGAAGGTGTTCGCCGGGCAGCGGGCCGACGGCTTCTTCGTCGACCTGGGCGCGGTGTTCGACCTGGGTACGCTGCGGCCGTTCCAGCAGCTGCACGTCGCCGGCAAGAAGCTGTTCCGGGACGAGGGCGAGCCGGTGAACGCGCTGGACCGGCTCAACGTGCACAGTCTCGCCGTGCAGGTGCCGCTCAACCAGGTACGCCGCAAGGCGGCCCGCTACGGCTACGCCGACCGCGCCTCGACCATCGGGGTCTGGACCAGCGCGTCCCGCCAGCAGGTGCGGGTGCTGGGTGACCGGGTCGCCGCTGACACCGCCGCCGGACCCTTCACGCAGGTGTCGCGGCTCGGTAACCCGTTGTTCAACGAGGTCATCGTGCCGATGTCCAGGAAGGACGTCTGGAACACGCTGCCGCCGTCGGAGGACAAGCGGTTCGCCGGGTTCGTGGAGCGGCCCGAGCTGGCCGGGCTGTTGCCGGCGCTCTACCCGGGTGTGTTCCCCAATCTGGACGCGCTGAACAAGTCCAAGAAGCCGCGCGCCGACCTGGTGGCGATCCTGCTCACCGGCGTCCCGGCCGGACTGATCGACGGCTTCGCCAACACCACCGGTGACGTGCAGGCGGACATGCTGCGGCTGAACACGGCGATCCGGCCCAGCCGCAAACCGGACCGGTTCGGCGTGCTCGGCGGCGACCTGGCCGGCTTCCCCAACGGCCGCCGTCCCGCCGACGACGTGGTGACGATCGCGCTGCGCGCCATCGCCGGGCTGACCGTGCCGCTCGTCGACAAGACGTTCCGGCCGGACGCCGCCGCCGCGGCGGTGACACCGGGCCTGAGCGCGGCCGACGTGACAGCGCCGTTCCTGGCCGACTTCCCGTTCCTCGGCACGCCGTACGACGGGTTCGGCAACCCGCAGGCGAAGAAGTCCTGACGGGAGCCGGCGAATGTCACACCATCACGATCTCGGCCCGTCGGAGGTCGGCAGCGTCGTGCTCGACCTGGGCGGCGACCGGGGGGCGCTGATCATCCACACCGGGCGGGACCTGCACGGCCGGGAGATCGAGATCAGCCGCGTGGACCTCGACGGCCCGCGGACCCACTCCGCCGTACGCGAGCGGCACGTCCGGGACGGGGTGTTCCACAGTGCCGTCTACCCGGATCTGGAGGCGGGTGTGTATACCGTCTGGTGGGACGAGAGTACGTCCGCCGGCGCGATCTCGGTCACCGGTGGGTCGATCGCCGAATTCGTTTGGCCCACCAGCTCACCAGCCCGCTTGGACTGATCCGTCAGTCGCGCCGGAACCCGCGCCCCGTCCACATGATGGACGGGGCGCGGTCGGCGTTGGACGGCTCGACGGGCGGTACAGCGGGAAGCGGGTTACCCTTTGCCCCACCAATTCTGATCTTGGTGCGAGCGGCCGGCGGGGGCGTCCGGCCGGCCTGCCGGCGATGCGCCACGGCAGAAAACTTCCGGCAACTCGCCGGGGAGGGCGTTACTCGTCCGGGGTCTGAATCGATAGGGCAGGTTGCGAGGCTACGGGCGACCGCGGCGGTCGTCACGGACGTGTCGGGAGGGCGACTCCATTATCAAGTTTGGCTTGACGGCGCACGCATTACACGCGTGTAATTTGAATGGGGTTGTTCGCACGGAACGCAACAAATGGTGACCGTACGGACAGGCACGCCTTTCGCGTGGGGGGTTGCAGCGGCGA
Organism: Micromonospora sp. RV43; assembly: GCF_001029515.1. Classification (NCBI taxonomy): domain Bacteria; kingdom Bacillati; phylum Actinomycetota; class Actinomycetes; order Micromonosporales; family Micromonosporaceae; genus Micromonospora; species Micromonospora sp. RV43. The sequence goes on from NZ_LEKG01000182.1 coordinate 14,473, forward strand.
ATGACGCCGGTGCGCGACAAGGAGGCAATCGATGGACGGCCAGCTCGAGGTGGCCGACCTGCTCGGGAACGCGCCGGAGTGGCAGGAGCGAGCGCTCTGCTCGCAGACCGACCCGGAGGCGTTCTTTCCCGAGAAGGGCGGCTCGACCCGCGAGGCGAAGCGCATCTGCTCGCGGTGCGAAGTGAAGACGGAATGCCTGGAGTACGCGCTCGGCCACGACGAGCGGTTCGGGATCTGGGGTGGCCTCTCCGAGCGGGAGCGGCGCAAGCTCAAGCGGCGGGTCGCCGCCTGATCCACGTACGGGTCCACGGGCGGTGGGGGCCGCCCGGACCCGGGTCGCTGTCCGGCCGGCGCGTCCGGCCGGGTGGCGGCGCCTGTCCGGTCAGCCGGTCAGGCCAGCTCGTCCGGGTCGACCCCGAGCAGATTCGCCACCTGCTCGATGATCACGTCATGCACCAGGTCGGCGAGGTCCTCGCGATCCATCGCGCGGAACTCCAGCGGCCGCCGGTAGAGCACGATCCGCGGCGGCACCTCCTGGCGGCCGGGCCGCCCGGGCAGCAGCCGGGCGAGCGGCACCTCGCCGTCCTCCAGCACGTCCGAGTCGTAGACGTTCAGATCCGGCGGGACGTCCTCGACCGCGAACTCCACCCCGGCCAGTTCCTTGGCGAACCGGCGTTCGAGCGTCTCCACCGTGTCGAGCACCAGATCGTCGAAGACCTCGGCCTTCGTCCGCGCCAGCGGCACCGTGGCCGGCACCAGCCGCCCGCGCAGGCCGCGACCGTGCCGGTCACGGTGGGTGCGCCGGCCGGAGCCGGGGCGGCGGTTCTGGGGGCTCGTCATGACGCACAGGGTAGCCCGCATCGGCGGTCCACCCGCCGTCGCGCGGCCGTCCGGCGTGCCGCTGCGCCGATCGGAGGAATTGTGATCACCATGACGGGCGTGTCGTAACGCGAAGCGGTGCGCCGGACCCGGTAATGGGGATACCCTGCCGCCGTGAGGTCACCACGGCGCTGCTCCCGTAACGGCTGCCCCCGGCAAGCGGTCGCCACATTGACCTATGTCTACAACGAGTCGACGGCGGTGGTGGGCCCGCTCGCGGCATTCGCCGAACCGCACACGTACGACCTGTGTGAGCCGCACGCCCGCAGCCTGACCGCCCCGCGCGGCTGGGACGTGGTGCGGCACGAGGGCGAGTTCGAGCCGCCGCCGCCCACCACCGACGACCTGGTGGCGCTGGCCGAGGCGGTACGCGAGGCCGCACGCCCCGCC
>NZ_LEKG01000183.1:0-15532 GCF_001029515.1 Micromonospora sp. RV43
GGGGTGCCGTCGCCGAAGGGGCGGCCGCCCAGCTCCTCCCGCCCGTGCGGGATCAGCCAGTTGCTCAGGTCGGGGCCGAGCGGCACGATCCCCGTCGGGTTGATGTCCCGGTGGACCTCGTAGTAGTGCCGCTTGATGTGGTCGAAGTCGATCGTGTCGCCGAACCCGGGCGTGGTGAACAGGTCCCGCGCGTACGCCCACAGCACCGGCATCTCGCTGAGCTTCTGCCTGTTGCACTTGAAGTGCCCGTGGTAGACCGGGTCGAAGCGCACGAGCGTGGTGAACAGCCGTACGTCCGCCTCGGTGATCGTGTCGCCGACCAGGTACCGCTGCCCTGCGAGCCGCTCGCTCAGCCAGTCCAGCCGGTCGAACAGCCTGTGGTACGCCTTGTCGTACGCCTCCTGGCTGCCGGCGAAGCCGCACCGGTAGACGCCGTTGTTGACATCAGCGAAGACGACTCCGTTCACCTCGTCGATCTCGCCGCGCAGCGGTTCCGGGTAGAGGTCCGGCGCGCCCGGCCGGTGGTGCGCCGTCCACTCGGTCGTGAGGTCCAGGCTCATCTGCGCGTAGTCGTTCGTCACCACCTGCCCGGTGGGCACGTCGACGAGCGCCGGCACTGTGATGCCGCGCTCGTAGCCGGGGAAGCGGGCGAAGTACGCGTCGGCCAGCCGCTCGATGCCGAGCACCGGGTCCTTGCCGTCCGGGTCGAGGTCGAACGTCCAGCTCCGCTTGTCGTGGGTGGGCCCGGCCACGGCCATCGAGATGGCGTCCTCCAGCCCGAGCAGGCGCCGGATGATGATCAGCCGGTTGGCCCACGGGCAGGCCCGGCTCACCGCCAGCCGGTAGCGGCCCGGCTCCACCGGCCAGCCGTTGCTCCCGTCCACCGTGATCCGGGTGGCGATGTAGCGCTGGTCGCGGGTGAACTCGCCACCCGGCTCCACGTACTTGCCGCCGGTCCGGTCCAGGACCTCGTCGTCGCTGCCCACACCCACCTCCGAGTTCGCTTTTCGCTCCCATCATGGTCGCTCCGGCCGCTCCCGGCAGGGCGACTGCGCCGGAGAGAGGCGGGGCGAGCGCGCCGGAGACCGGCGGGGCGAGCGCGCCGGGGAGGGGCATAGGCTGCCGCCGTGACCGATGTGGAGGCGGCAGCCCGGCGTTTCGTCGCCGACGTGTGGAATGCGGGGCGCGAGGAGAGCGCGTACGAGCTGGTGGCGGTGGACTGCCCGGGCCTGGGCGGCACCGGCCCGGCGGCGATGCTGGCGTGGCACCGGGACCGGCGGGCGTCGTTCCCCGACCTGCGCTACAAGATCGTCGACGTGGTGGCGACAGGTACGCGGGTGGCGGTGCGCTGGCGGGCCGCCGGCACCCAGGCCGGCCAGTTCGGCCCGGTGCCGCCGACCGGCCGCGTGGTCAGTTATTCGGGCGCGACGTTCCTGCGCTTCGACGACGACGGGCGGATCGTGGACGTGTGGAGCGTCAACGAGCTGTTCCAGGTGCTCCAGCAGCTCGGCGTGGAGATGCTGCCGCCGCTCACACCCGGCGAGGCGTGATCCGGCTGATCGGCAGGTTCACCGGGAATGGCTCGCCGGTGTCGACGAACTTCGTCCACCGCCCGGTCTCCGTGTAGACCTCGTGCACCGGATCGATCTTGTAGGTGTAGACGACGATGCCCTCGTCCTCGATCTCGATCCGCCAGTGGAACGGAATCCCGGCCTGGGCGTAGAGCGCCGGCTTGAGGACGCGGTCGATGGACCGGGTGCTGGGCGAGACGATCTCCACGGCGAGCACCACCTCGTGCGGCTCGTACCGGGACGGCTCGCGCGCGGCGGCGGTCGCGGTGGTGACCAGCACGTCCGGGATGAAGGAGCGGGTGCGGTTGATGCGCACCTCCACACCCTGGGTTACGTCGTACCCGTCGGGGCAGTCCTCGTCGAGCGCGACCATGAGCAGGGCCGCGATGCTCTGGTGGATCCGGGTGGGGGAGGGGGACATGAGCAGCACTCCATCGAGCAGTTCGCGGCGGCGACCGTCCTCCGGCAGCGCGTCCAGATCGTCTGTCGTCCACCCGCCCTCCGGCGGGTGGTCGCTCTCCAGCGCGGCGGTCATCGACAGGTCCTTCCCGGTGCGTCGTTCTCCCCGCGCTCACGATACCGCCGCAAAGGCCGGGTGGTGGTCGCGCGCGCCCGGGCCACAGGGCAGGATGGGCGGCATGAGCGAGCACGGTGGAGTGCCCGGCGGGGGCCTGGTGAAGGGCCTGGCGGTCACGTTGAAGACGATGACCCGCCGCTCGACCACCCAGCAGTACCCGGACGTCGAGCCTGAGCTGCCGCCCCGCTCCCGTGGCGTGATCGCGCTGCTGGAGGAGAACTGCACGGTCTGCATGCTCTGCGCCCGCGAGTGCCCGGACTGGTGCATCTACATCGACTCGCACAAGGAGGAGGTGGCGGTGCCCGGCGCCGCCCGCCCCCGCCAGCGCAACGTGCTCGACAAGTTCGACATCGACTTCTCGCTCTGCATGTACTGCGGCATCTGCGTCGAGGTCTGCCCGTTCGACGCGCTCTACTGGTCGCCCGAGTTCGAGTACGCCGAGTACGACATCAAGAACCTGCTGCACGACAAGGACCACCTGGGCGAGTGGATGGCCACCGTGCCGCCGCCGCCGGCCCACGATCCGCTCGGCGACCCCTCCAAGGAGGAGACCACCGCCGCCCGGAAGGCGGCGGGTCCGTCGGCCCGTCCGGCTCCTTCCCGGGTACGCCCCGACGCCGCCACCGATCCGGGCGGAGGCACCGCCTCATGACCGGTGCGGACGTCCTGCTGCTCGCGCTGGGCGCGGTGGCGGTGGGCGCGGGTGCGCTGGTGGTCGCCACCCGCCACCTGGTCCGGGCCGGGCTGTGGCTGGTGGTGTGCCTGGGCGCGCTGGCCGGTGACTACCTGGTGCTGACCGCCGAGCTGGTGGCCTGGGTGCAGGTGCTCATCTACGTGGGCGCGGTGGTGGTGCTGCTGCTGTTCGCGGTGATGCTGACCCGCGCGCCGATCGGCCCGTCGGACGACCTGGACCGGCCGGGCTGGGCCGCAGCGCTCGTCGGCGCGGGCAGCGGCCTCGGCCTGGCGGTGCTGCTGATCGACGCGTTCCGCTGGTCCCGGGTGGACCTGCCCGCCGCCGGCACCGCCGAGCGCCTCGGCGAGCAACTGTTCCGTTCCTGGGTGCTGCCGTTCGAGGTGCTGTCGGTGCTGCTGCTGGCCGCGCTGGTCGGCGCGATCGTGCTGTCCCGTCCCGACATCGGCCGCCGTTCCACCGACACCAGCGCGGCGCAACCAGCCGACGAGGGTGGGCGCCCGTGAGGCCGGTCATCCCGTACGTCACCGCCGCGCTGCTGTTCGGCCTCGGCGTGTACGGCGTGCTGCGCCGCCGCAACGCCGTCCTGGTGCTGATGGCGGTGGAGTTGATGCTGAACGCGGTGAACCTGGTGCTGGTCACCGCCGACACCACCGTCAAGGCCGTGCTGCCGCACTCCGGGCAGGTGTTCGCGCTGTTCGTGATCGTGCTCGCCGCCGCCGAGATCGGTGTCGGGCTCGCCATCGTGCTCCAGCTCTACCGGCTGCGCGCCAGCGTCACGGTCGACGACGTGCCGCTCGACGAGCCGGCGCCGGCGGTCGCGGTGGCCCCGGGCGGGCTGCCGACGCCGGAATCGCCGGGTACGGAAGGAGCGGTCCGGTGAGCACGCCGACGCTGTGGCTCGCCGCGGTGCTGCCGGCCGCGCCGCTGGTCGCTGGCCTGCTCGGCCTGCTGCTGCTGCCGCCCGCCCCGCACCAGGACCGGGCGTCGGCCCGGCGGTCGGCTGTCGCGCTGGGTGTGGCCGGGGCGGCCGTGTCGCTGCTGGCCGCGCTGGCGCTGCTGGTCCGCGTGGACGCCCCGGTCGAGGCGTCCACCACCTGGGTCGACCTGGGCGGGCTGCGGGTCACGCTGGGCCTGCGGCTCGACGGCGTGGCGGTACTCGTCGCCACCGCCGTCGCCGCCGTCGCGCTGGCAGTGCAGGTCTACTCGATCGGCTACCTGCGCCGGGGTCCGCACGACGACGTGGACGTCGACCACCGCTACCCGCCGTACGCGGCGCAGTTGAGCCTCTTCACCGCCGCCATGCTCACTGTGGTGGTGTCCGGCGACCTGATCATGCTGCTGGTCGGCTGGGAGGTGATGGGCGTCTGCTCGTACCTGCTCATCGCCCACGACCGGCGGCTGCCCGAGGCACCCGGCGCGGCGGTCAAGGCGTTCCTGGTCACCCGCGTGGGTGACGTCGGCTTCCTGCTCGGCATCGCGCTGCTCGGCGTGGGCGCGGGCAGCTTCCGGATCGCCGACGTGCTGGCGCACGACTACGGCACCGGCACGCTCACCGCCGCCTGTCTGCTGCTGCTCGCCGGGGTGGCGGGCAAGAGCGCCCAGTTCCCGCTGCACACCTGGCTGCCGGACGCGATGGCCGGTCCCACGCCGGTGTCCGCGCTGATCCACGCCGCCACCATGGTCGCCGCCGGGGTGTACGCGGTGGCCCGGCTGTTCCCGCTGTTCGAGCGCGCACCGGCCGCGCTCGCCGTGCTGGGCGTGATGGCCGCGATCACCATGCTGCTCGGCGCGTTCGCCGCCACCGCGCAGGACGACATCAAGCGCGTGCTCGCCTGGTCGACCGTGTCGCAGATCGGCTACATGACCGGCGCGCTGGCGGTCGGCGCACCTGCTGCCGCGCTGTTCCACCTGCTCACCCACGCCGCGTTCAAGGCGCTGCTGTTCCTCGCCGCCGGTGCGGTGATCCACGCCGTCGGCACCACGCTGATGTCCCGGATGGGCGGCCTGCGTACCGCCATGCCCGTCACGTTCTGGTGCATGGTGGTCGGCCTCGGCGCGCTCGCCGGCGTACCCCCGCTCTCGGGTTTCTGGAGCAAGGACGGCGTGCTCGCCGCCGCCGAGGCGGCCGCGCTCGACGGCGCCGGGCCGACCGCCGCCTGGGTGGGCTGGCTGGTCTGGCTGGCCGGGCTGGTCGGCGTGGCGGTGACCGCCTGGTACGCGACCCGCCTGCTGCTGCGCACGTTCCTCGGCCGGACACGCACGCCGCTGCTGCGCCCGCACGACCCGCCCGCGCTGCTGCGCTGGCCGGTGCTGCTGCTCACGGCCCCGGCCGCGCTGCTCGGCCTGGCCGCGTTCGCGCCCTGGTTCGCCGACCGGCTGCGCGTGCCCGGCGACGACACCGGCGAGGCGGTCGAGCTGGTGCACCTGGCGCCGAACCTGATCCTGCCGTTCCTGCTGCTGCTCGCCGGCGCGGGCGTCGCCTGGGCGGGCTGGCGCCGCGACCCGGCCGCCGACCCGGCCCGCTTCCTGGGCCCGCTGCGGCCGGTCTTCGCCCGCGCGTTCCGGCTCGACGACGTCCAGCACGCCCTCGTCGTACGCCCGGCGGGCGCGCTCGCGCGGGTCGTGCGTACCGGTGACGAACTGGGCGTGGACGGGCTGGTCGAGGGCAGCGGCCGGGCGGCGGTCGAGGTGGGCGGCGGCCTGGCCGCGCTGCACCGGGCGGCGCTGCCGCGCGCGGCAGCCGGGGTGCTGGCCGGTGCGCTGCTGATCGGCCTCGCGGTCGCGCTGATCGGAGTGACCTCATGACGTTCGGGCAGGTCCTGCTGGTCGCCGTGGTGGCGGTCCCGGCGCTCGGCGCGCTGGCCACAGCCGTCGTGCCCGGCGACCGGGCCGGCCGGGTGGTCGGCACCGCTGCGGCCGCGCTGACGCTGCTGGCGACGCTCCCGCTGGTCGGCGGCGACCACGGCTGGTTCGGGTACGGGCCGCGCCCGGCGGTGCAGCCGTGGCACCAGGTCGACCTGACCTGGGTGCCCGGGCTCGACCTGCGCTTCCACCTGGGCGTGGACGGCATCTCCTGGCCGCTGGTGGTGCTGACCGCGCTGCTCACGCTGCTGTGCTGCGCGTACACGCTGTGGCGGGTGCCGCCCGGCGGCGGCAGCGGGCGGGCGCTGGTGGCGCTGCTGCTGGTGGTCGAGGTCGGCATCCTCGGCACGTTCCTCGCGCTCGACCTGGTGTTGTTCTTCCTGTTCTTCGAGGTCGTCCTGCTGCCGATGTACGCGGTGATCGCCGGCTGGGGCGGCGCGGACCGCCGTCGGGCGGCCCGCAAGTTCGCGCTCTACACGCTGTTCGGCTCGGTGCTGCTGCTGGTCGGCGTCTACGTGGTGGTGGCCGCCGCGGGCACCGCCGACCTGGTCGCGCTCACCGGCGGTGCCGGGCTGTCCCGGGGCACGCAGCTCGCCGCGTTCACGCTGCTGGCGCTGGCGTTCGCGGTGAAGAGCCCGCTCTGGCCGCTGCACTCGTGGCTGCCCGACGCGCACACCCAGGCGCCCACCGTGGGCAGCGTGATCCTCGCCGGGGTGCTGCTCAAGATGGGCACGTACGGGCTGATCCGGGTCGCCGTCGGCGTGGCCCCGGAGGGCGCCCGCTGGGCCGCGCCGGTGCTCGGCGTGCTCGCCGTCGCCGCGATCCTGGTCGGTGGGCTGGTCTGCCTCGCGCAGGACGACCTGAAGCGGCTGATCGCGTACTCCAGCGTCGGACACATGGGCTTCGTGCTGCTCGGGGTCGCCACGCTCACCGCCACCGGGATCCAGGCCGCGCTGATCGGCAACATCGCCCACGGTGTCATCACCGGCCTGCTGTTCTTCCTGGCCGGGGCGGTCAAGGACCGCGCGCACACCGGCTCGCTGGCCGAGCTGTCCGGGCTGCGGGAGACCGCGCCCCGGCTGGCCGGGCTGCTCGGCTTCGCGGCTGTCGCCTCGCTGGGGCTGCCCGGCCTGGCCGGGTTCTGGGGTGAGGCGTTCGCCGTGGTGGCCGCCGTGCAGCGGGGCGGCCCGCTCTGGCTGACCCTCGCCGTGCTCGCGGCGCTGGGCGGGGCGCTCACCGCCGCGTACTTCCTGCGGCTGCTGCGCCGGGTCACGCACGGGCGGCCCAGCCCGGCGGTGGCGGGGCTCGCACCCGGGCTGGCGAGGGCGGAACTGACCGCCTGGGCGCCGCTGGTGCTGCTCGCGCTCGCGGTCGGCCTGGCCCCGGCGCTCGTGCTGTCGTACGCCTCCGGTCCGGTGGAGGCGCTGCTGGGGGTCGTCCCATGAGCCTGGTGCAGAGTGTCGACAACGTGGCGATGCTGCCCGCGTACCTGGCCGCCGGCACGGCCGTGCTGGTGCTCCTGTTCGACCTGCTGGTGGCCCGGTCCGCCGTCACGGTGGCGGTGGCGGCGCTCGGCGCGGCCGGCACCGCGGCCGGCGCGGCACTGGTCGGGGCGGCCGGTGAGCGGCGCACGTTCTGCGTGGGCGCGGACTGCTCCTGGGTGTGGGGTGGCCGGGCCGCGCTGGTCGGGGCCGTGATCGCCCTGCTCACGCTCGGCGTGCTGGCGCTGTCCGGTCCGCTGCTGCGCGCCGGGCGTACCCCGGTCGGCGAGTACTGCTTCCTGCTCGCCTGCGCGATGACAGGCGGCGTGGTGCTCGGCGCCGCCGGTGACCTGATCACGCTGATCGTGGCGCTGGAGACGCTGACGCTCCCGCTGTACGTGCTGGTCGGCCTGCGCCGGGGCAGCCTCGCCGGTGCCGAGGCGGCTGTGACGTTCTTCGTGGTCAGCGTGGTCGCCACCACAGTGACGCTGCTCGGCGCGGCGCTGCTCTACGCGGTCACCGGCACGCTGCACCTGGACCGGCTCGGCGCCACACTGACCGCCCGCGACGACCTGACCGATCTGCCGCTGACCACAGTCGCTGTGGCACTCGTGGTGGCCGGGCTGGCGTTCAAGGTCGCCGCCGTGCCGTTCCACGCCTGGGCCCCTGCCACGTACGACGGCGCGCCGCTGCCGGTGGCCGCGTACCTGTCGACCGCCTCGAAGCTCGGTGGCGTGGTGGCGCTGCTGGCTGTGGTGCAGCGGGCGCTGCCCGGCGACCTGACCGGCCCGGTGCTGGCGGCGCTGGCGGTGCTGACCATGACCGTCGGCAACCTGGTGGCGCTGCGTCAGCGGCGTACCGTGCGGTTGCTCGCCTGGTCGTCGGTGGCCCAGGCGGGGTACATCCTCGCCCCGCTGGGCGCGCTGGCGCTGGCCGCGGGCCGCACCGGCGACGCGCGGGCGGCCGCGTACGCCGCAGCCGTCGCGTACGCGATCTTCTTCGTGCTGCTGGAGCTGGCCGCGTTCGCCGCTGTGGTGGCGTTGCGCCCGGCGGACGGTGACGGCGGCACGCTCGCCGACCTGCGCGGTGCGGCGCGGCGGCACCCCTGGGTGGGCGGCGCGTTCGCGCTGGCGCTGATCGGGCTGGCCGGGCTGCCGCCGGGCCTGGCCGGGCTGTTCGCCAAGGTGACGGTGGTACGCGCGCTGCTGGCCGGGCACGCGGGCTGGCTGGCGCTCGTGGTGGCGTTGAACGCGGTGATCGGCCTGGCGTACTACCTGCGGGTCACCGCCTCCCTCTACGCGACGCCGGCCGGCGTGGCGACGGTCCGGCCCGCCCGGACCGTGGTGCTGGCGCTCGGCGCGGCCACAGTCGCCGCGGTGGTGATCGGTTTCGCACCGCAGCTCGTGCTGGACGTGGCGGCGCGCTGACCGGTTCCTGCCCGGATGGGCGACCGCTTCAGCCTGCGCACAGCAACATCCAGGCAACTTTCAGCCATGAGCCGGATGGTTGACGGGTACCGGTGTGTTGAACCGGTCAGCGGGCCTCCCGCAAGGGCCCGTGCACCGAAGGAGAGATCGTGCATCACAACCGTCTCAAGACCGCAGCGCTGCTCGGCCTGTTGACCTCGCTGATCCTCGCGATCGGCTACTGGTTCGGCGGTAGCGGCGGTCTCGTCATCGCCGTCGTCGTCTCGTTGCTGATGAACGGCGTCACCTACTTCTACTCCGACAAGCTCGCACTGCGCTCGATGAAGGCGCAACCGGTCAGCGAGGCACAGTTCCCCGAGCTGTACCAGATGGTGCGGGAGCTCTCCACGCAGGCCGGCAAGCCGATGCCGCGGCTCTACGTGAGCCCGACCTCGCAGCCCAACGCGTTCGCCACCGGTCGTAACCCGGAGAACGCGGCGGTCTGCGTCACCCAGGGCATCGTGGAGATCCTGGACTACCGGGAGCTGCGTGGCGTGATCGGCCACGAGCTGTCCCACGTCTACAACCGGGACATCCTGATCTCCAGCGTGGCTGCCGGCCTGGCCGGCATCATCACCATGCTGGCCAACCTGGCCTGGTTCATCCCACTGGGCTCCTCGGACGACGAGGACGCCCCGAACCCGGCCGTGCTGCTGCTCACGCTGATCCTCGGCCCGATCGCCGCCACGGTGATCCAGCTCGCGATCAGCCGGAGCCGGGAGTTCCAGGCCGACCAGTCCGGCGCCGAGCTGTGCCGCGACCCGCTGGCCCTGGCCAGCGCCCTCCGAAAGATCCACATGGGTACGCAGGCGCGCCCGCTGGCGCCCCAGGGCCAGCTCGCCAGCACCGCCCACCTGATGATCGACAACCCGTTCAAGCGGGGCGGCGGCATCGCCGCGATGTTCGCCACCCACCCGCCGATGGAGCAGCGGGTGGCCCGCCTGGAGCAGATGGCCCGCAACTCCGGGCCGGTGCAGTTCCAGCGCTGACCCGCCGTACTCCCCACCGCGCCCGCGTCCCACGACGCGGGCGCGGTGGTGTGTCCGGGCACAATGCGTTTCCCCCGGTCAGGTCACGCCGTTAGGGTCGAAACGTCTCCCGCTCATTACCCTCCTGGAGGTCGACTGTGGCCGCACTGCGCCAGTACCAGGGCGTCTGGCGGATCCCCGGCGCGCCGATGCTGCTGATCCTCGGCATCATCGGCCGGCTCGGGATCGGCATGACCCCGCTGGCGCTGCTGCTCGTCGTCGAGCAGGTCACCGGCCGGTACTCCCTGGCCGCCGTCGCCGGCGGCATCTACGCGCTCTCCGGCGCCGCGCTCAGCCCGGTCGCCGGCCGGATCGCCGACCGGGTCGGACCCACCCCCGTCCTGCTGCTCACCGCGGTCACCCACCCGCTCGCCCTGATCGGGCTGCTCGTCGCCACCCGCTCCGACAGCGGCAACCTCGGGCTGATCTACCTGGCCTCGGGCGTCGCCGGAGCCACGTACCCGCCGCTCACCGCCGCGATCCGGGGCGCCTGGAACGACCTCACCGCCCCCGCCACCGGCCGGGCGCACCTGCGCAACACCGCGCTCGCCGCCGAGACCACCCTCTTCGAGGTCGTGTTCGTGATCGGGCCGCTGCTGGTAGCCGGCTTCGTGCTGCTCGCCGACGCCTCCGCCGCGCTCGTCGGCGCCGCGGTGGTAACCCTGATCGGCACCGGCACCGTCGCGCTCGGCCGGGTCATGCGCGGCTGGCGCCCGCACCCCCGCGAGCACCACGCAAGGGGCCTCGGCCCGCTGCGGCTCGGCGGCTTCCCCGCGCTGCTGCTCTGCGTGGCGAGCCTCGGCATCGCGTTCGGCGCCTCCGGCGTCATCGTCCCGGCCTTCGCCGGGAACTCCGGCGCCGACGACCCGGAGAGCCTTGCCGGCGTGCTGCTCGCCGTCTGGGGCATCGGCAGCGCCATCGGCGGTTTCTGGTTCGGCGTACGCAAGCCCGCCGCCAACATGACCCGCCAGTTCGCCTGGCTGCTCGGCACCGTCGCGGCCAGCTTCGCCGTCTTCGCGGCGATGCCCGGCCCGGCCGCGCTCGGCGTCGCGCTGGTGCTCGGCGGCGCGGCCATCGCCCCCGCGCTCACCCTGGAGAACACGCTCGTCGGACGGATCACCCCGGCCGGCATGCTGAACGAGGCGTACACCTGGGTGGTGACCATGTCGGTGGCGGCGAGCGCCGCCGGCGGCTCGATCGCGGGCCTGATCATCGACCACGCCGGCGGCGTCTCCTGGGCGTTCGTCTTCGCCGGGGTGGCGGTCGCCGTCGGAGCCGCGGTCGCCGCGCTGCCCGGCGGCCCGATCGCCCGGGCCGAGGCCACAGCGGTACGCGCCGAGCAGACGCTCGCCGCCTGACCGCTCACCCGCCGGCGGTCACCACCCGCTCCACCCCGGGCAGCTTCTCCACGGCGGCCCGGATCGGCGCCGGGTCCTCACCCTGCGCGAGCAGCACCGACAGGACGACCCGGCCGTCGCCGTCCGGCCGGGCCGCGACCGTCCTGCCACCGCAGCGCAGCCCGGTGTCCCCGCGCGCCTGCCCGATCCGGTAGTCGACCTCCCCGATCTGCGGCGCGCCGGCGCCCGGCCGGAAGACGACGTCCAGCCGTACCGGAGGGTCGGCCTGACACACGGCCGACGCCGCGGCGGACGGGGTGGCCGCGCCGCCGCCGGCCGGCATCGGCGTCGCCGGTCCGGACAGCGTCGCCATGGTCGCGGCACCGCCGGTGACCGTCACAGCGGCCACCCCCGCCAGAACCGCGGCCCGGCGCCGGCTCCTGGCACGCCCCCGTGCGCGCACCTCGGCCGCCGGGCTGAGTCGCAGCCCGGTCATGTCCTGCTCCAACTCCCGCAGAGCCTCACCAATGCGTGCCGACATCGACTTCCTCCTTGTCGTCGGTCAGTAGAACGGCGAGCGCGGCACGGCCCCGGGACAGGTACGACTTGACAGTCCCCTCCGGCATGCCGGTGGTCCGGGCGATCTCCGCCACCGGCAGGTCGTGGAGATGGTGCAGGACGACGACCAGCCGTTGCGCGTCGGGCAGTCGCCTTAACGCCGCCAGCAACGCCACCCGGTCCGGGTTGGGCCCGGGCGTCGGAGTCTCCCGGCCCAGCCGGGCCCGCGCGGCGAACCAGCGCCGCAGGCCGCGCCACCGGTTGGCCGTCAGGCGCCAGGCCACCGTCCGGACCCAGCCCTCCGGATCCTCGTACGCCCCGACTGTCGACCAGCGCTGCCAGGCCCGCGCGTACGCCTCCTGCGTCACGTCCTGGGCCTCGGCCAGGTCGCCGCAGAGGGCGTAGACGTGGTGCACGACCCGCCGCGCGGTCGCCGTGTAAAAGGCGTCGAAGTCCTCGGGGCCGTCCATGCCCACCTCCCGTGTCCGCTCTCACCACTCGACACCCCGATGCGGCTCCGGCGGTTGCACCCGGATCAGGACGCTCCGGGTCGTACCCGATCCGGCGCCTTCACCCGGTCGGGCCGGTCGTGCGGGCCCGCCGGCCCGGTTCGCTCTGTGTTCTGCGCTCCGGGGCGCGCGGCGGACACCGCGGCGACCAGACCCAGCGCGAGGATCGTCACCGCGCACGCCAGGAGCGTGGGGCGTGCCCCGAGCAGTGCCGTCGCCGGACCGCCGAGCATGGTGCCCAGCGGCACCGCAAGCACCGTGACCGCCCCGTTGGCCGCCAGCACGCGGGGGAGGTCCACGGTGCCGGAACGGCGCTGGAACAACGCCGTCGCGGTCGGCTGGTAGGGCGCCCAGACCAGGCCGGCGAGCGCGAACGCGGGCAGCGACAGGACGACCGGCGCGCCCAGGCCGAGCGGCATCAGCGCGGCGCCGAACAGCACCACGATGCCGGCGAGCGTGGTCCGCAGCGGCCGTCCGCGCAGGTGACCCGTGAGCAGCCCGCCGAGCAGGGAGCCGACGCCGAACGCGGTGTAGTAGGCCGCGAGCGTTCCGGCGGAGGCGTGCAGGTCGTCGGTGACGTGCACCGGCATGGCGACGTAGAACGGCCCGAAGAGGAAGAAGAACGCGAAGGTCAGCGCCAGCAGTCCGAGAAGCGACCGGTCCCGCCCGATGATCCGGAACCCCGACGTACGCGACGGCCCCGCCCCGGCCGGGGCGTTCCGGTACCGACCGTTGGTGTCCCGGTCGTGGACGGTCGCGGTGTCTCCGTCACGGACGGCTGCGGCTTCTCGGTCACGGACGGCGGCGGTGTCTCGCTCACTGACGGCCGCGGCTTCGCGATCGCGGACGACCAGGCGGTAGCTGACGGCCAGCACGGCGAAGCTGGCGGCGTCGACGGCGATCACCCACACCGCGCCGACCCAGGCGATGAGCAGGCCGGCCAGCGGCGGTCCGACGATCGTCGCGGCCTGGCCGAACACGCCGAGAAGCGCGTTCGCGGCCAGGTGGTGCCGCTGCGGCAGCAGCTCGGCCACGAGCGTGAACCGACCGGCCGACCCCCACGGGTGCAGCAGCGAGGACACCGCCAGCAGGGCAACGTAGAGACCGACGTCCAGCACCCCGGCGAGGTGGGCGACGGGGATCGCCCCCAACGCGGCGGCCCGCACCGTCGCGTCCCAGCCGGCGAGCTGAGCCCCGCTCCGTGCACCCAGCCACCGCCCGAGCAACAGCGTGCCGGCGGCGCCCGGCAGCGTGTACGCGGCCACCGCGAATGCGGTCCACGTGCCGCGTTGCCCGGCGGGGGCGAGTTGCAGAGCCAGCCACGTCACCGCGACCAGGGCGAGCCCGTCACCGAGAGCGGATGTCGCGAGACCGGGCAGCAGCCGACGCAGTACCGGTTGACCGAGCACCGGGCGATAGGGGAGGAGCATCGCGGGGGTCATGGCTCCCAGCCGACCTCACGACCGGCCCGTACCCCAAGGAAGTCGCCTGACGGCAGAAGGAACCGCAGCTGTTCGCGGCCGAGATGCAGGCCGCGCGTTCCGGCCACTGCGGATGCCTGATCCCGCACCGTGGCAGGTGACCATGCCGGTCACCTGCCACGCGACTCGATCGTCGTGCCTACCGGTAGTTGGTGAACTGGAGCGCCAGACCGAAGTCCTCGCCCTTGAGCAGGGCGATGACGGTCTGGAGATCGTCCTTCTTCTTGCCGGTGACGCGGAGCTGGTCGCCCTGGATCTGCGCCTGCACGCCCTTCGGGCCCTCGTCGCGGATCTTCTTGCTGATCGCCTTGGCCTTGTCCGAGTCGATGCCCTGCACCACCTTGGCGTCGATCTTGAAAATCTTGCCCGACTGACGGGGCTCGCCGGCGTCGAGCGACTTCAGCGAGATGTTCCGCTTGACCAGCTTCTCCTTGAAGACGTCCAGCGCGGCCCGGACCCGCTCCTCGGTCTCCGCCTGGAGGCTGATCGCCTCCTCGCCCGACCAGGAGATCTCCGCGCCGGTGCCGCGGAAGTCGAACCGCGTCGAGAGCTCCTTCTCCGACTGGCGGACGGCGTTGTCGACCTCCTGCCGGTCGACCTTGCTCACGATGTCGAACGACGGGTTCGCTGCCATGCTCATGCTCCTGCTGTCCGGCGGTCTGTCCTGGTCCGTCCCGCGCTGACCAGCGTGGGACCTCCTGACGGTACCCGGTTGCGGCAGTGCCGGGGGCAACCGCTATCCTTGCTTCCGCTGCCGCGTTGCGACGCGGCGGTGTGCCCTGGCGGGTTGCCCGAGCGGCCAATGGGAGCGGACTGTAAATCCGTCGCGAAAGCTTCAGAGGTTCGAATCCTCTACCCGCCACCAGGTGCAGATGCGGCCCCTGACCAGCAGAGATGCTGATCGGGGGCCGTTCTCGTACGTCTGGGGGAGTCCGGCTGAGTCCAGCCGTCTACGACTCGTTGTGGGCAGATGGTGGGCAGGTCGATCTTGCCGCTGAGGGCTCTTCTGGGGGCTGCGAACGCTGGGTTGGTGGCTGGGCCGACGTGGCAGAGTCCGTGCGTGTGGCGATCGGCTGAGGGGTCCGCGGTGAGGTGTCGCCGGCCCTACGACCTCCGGCACGCGGCGGCCTCGCTCTGGCTGAATGCCGGCGTCCCGCCGACCGAGGTCGCCCGGCGCTTGGGTCACGGCGTCGCCGTCCTGCTCCGCGTCTACGCCAACTGCATCGACGGCGGAGACGACACCATGAACGACAAGATCAGCGATGCGCTCGGATGACCCGTCACACCCGGCGAATCTCATTGCTCCAGGGCTACGCCATCAACACGACATTGCTGTGCGCCGATACCCTCGCCGTCATGAGCCAACACGGGGCCCGATCGCACGATCGCCCGGCCGCCCGACGCTGCCGCCGAGGTTTGGCACTGGCTGCCGCCCTGCTCACCCTCGTCGGCTGCGCTGACTCAACCGAGCAAGGTCGACAGGAGGCTAAGGACATGGCGCTGCGGGACGCCGAGGCTTATACCCGCGACGCCGAGGTCGCCGCGATCAGTCGCACTGAACTCGGCAACGGATCCGTGCGCTACTTGCGCGAGCATCTCGCGAAGTCAAACGGGCAGGTGTTGGACTCCTGGAGCAGCTCAGGCATGGCCGAGCCGGGGCCGGTGGTCGGCTGGGTCGATGTTGCTCTTACCCGCACGTCATCTGACAGCGTGTTTTCCAAGGGCGCCACGGTGACCACCTGCATCCGCTTCGAGGTGTACTGGTCTGACCGTAACGGCGCCCAGTACTCCCACCACGCCAAGGACTGCCCAACGGACATATCGCCGCCTCCGGCCCAATAGCTACAGAGGTTGAAAGGCCAAGGTTCGAGTTATCTCGGTGGCTCGGGTTCGAGGGTCATGCCGGTGCTGGCGAAGAAGCCGGCGAGGAGATCGGTCTGTTGCTGACACGCGCGTAGTCGACGTTTG
>NZ_LEKG01000184.1:0-15472 GCF_001029515.1 Micromonospora sp. RV43
GGCTACGGGTGCAGGGCGGCGGGGGTCAGGGTGCCTGTCGCCACCAGGACGGCGGGGCCGGAGAGCCAGCACGAATCGGCTGTCACGGTGACCGTCAGACGCCCGCCTGGCACGTCGACTGTCATCGTGCCGGTGTCCAGGCCGGCGTCGCGCAACGCCACCGCCGCCACCGCGCACGCGCCGGTGCCGCAGGACAGCGTCTCGGCCGAGCCGCGCTCGTACACCCGCATCAGCACGTGCCCGTCGGTGCCGTCGACCGGCTCACCCGGCGTGGTGAACTCGACGTTCACCCCGGACGGGAACGTCGAGGCGTCCACCTCGGGCGCGCGGGTCAGGTCGAGGGCCGTCAGCTCCAGCGCGGCGGGCAGCGCGCACACCAGGTGCGGGTTGCCGACGTCCACGGCGGTGCCGGGCAGCGTCAGCCCGCCGAGCGTGGCGGTGGCCGTGTCGTACAGCCGGGGGCGGCGCATCTCGACCGCCACGTCCTCGCCCTCGACGCGTGCCCGCACCAGGCCGGCGCGGGTCGCGATCGGCAGCGTCCCGCCCGACGGGGCTGCGAGCGAACGGTCCAGCAGGTAGCGGACGAACACGCGGGCCCCGTTGCCGCACATCTCGGCGAACGAGCCGTCGGAGTTCCAGTAGTCCATGAACCACTCGGCCTCGCCGGCGAGCGCGACGCCCTCGGGGTGCTTGGCGGCGCGTACGACGCGCAGCACGCCGTCGCCGCCCAGCCCGCGCCGCCTGTCGCAGAGCGCGGCGACCAGGCCGGGTGTCAGGTCGAGGGTGCCGTCCGGGTCGGGCAGGATGACGAAGTCGTTGCCGGTGCCGTGACCCTTTGTGAACTCCACTCCCCCATCATCGCCGATGCTCGGCGACCACCCGCAGGGCAGTGTCGAGAAACGCGGGCGACGCCGAGTCCAGCCAGTGGACGCGTGGGTCACGCCGGAACCAGGAGCGCTGCCTCCGGACGAACCGGCGGGTCGCGCGGATCGTCTCCTCGTGCGCCTGCGCCTCGGTCAGCTCCCCGGCCAGGAACCGCAGCACCTGCTGGTAGCCGAGCGCCCGGCTCGCCGTCCGCCCGTCGGGCAGCCCTTCGCCGACCAGCGCCCGCACCTCGTCGACCAGGCCGTCGGCCCACATCCGGTCCACCCGCAGCGCGATCCGCTCGTCCAGCAGTGCCGTGTCCAGGTCCACACCGAGCTGCACGGACGGGTAGTACGGCGTGGGCGACGGCAGCGACGCGGTGAACGGCGCGCCGGTCAGCTCGATCACCTCCAGCGCCCGCACGATCCGCCGGCCGTTCGTGGGCAGGATGTTCGCCGCCGCGCCCGGGTCGGCCTCGGTCAGCCGCGCGTGCAGCGGCAGGGGACCGACCGCCGCCAGTTCCGCCTCCAGCCGCTCCCGCAGCGCCGGGTCGGTGCCGGGGAACTCGAACTTCTCCAGCACCGCCCGCACGTACAGCCCGGAGCCGCCGACGAGCAGCGGCACCCGTCCCCGGGCCAGGATGTCGTCGACGGCCGCGCGGGCCAGCGCCTGGTACTCGGCGACGCTGGCCGGCTCGGTCACCGGCCAGATGTCCAGCAGGTGGTGCGGCACGCCCTCGCGCTCGGCCGGCGTCAGCTTCGCGGTGCCGATGTCCATGCCCCGGTAGAGCTGCATCGAGTCGGCGTTCACCACCTCGCCGTCGAGCGCGTGCGCCAGTGCGATGCTCAGCGCCGACTTCCCGGCCGCGGTCGGCCCGACCACCGCCACGACCGTCATGCCCGCTCCCAGTTCGCCACGAAGTAGGCAACGCCGTGGGGGGCGCGGTGGTAGCTCAGCTCGCCGCGCCAGTCGCCGCCCGCCGCGCCGACCGCGCCGGCCAGCACCTGCCACGGCGCCCGCCCGGCGACCCTCAGGTCCGCCGACAGCCCCGGGTCGAGGCCGAGCAACGCATCGGCGTCCGCGCCGGCCAGGGCCGCGGCGACCCCCTCGTCGTACGCCTCGGCGCGCGGATCGTCGTACCCCGGCGCCTTGACGCCCCGGCAGGCGGACCCGTCGCCGAGCACGAGCAGCGCGACCCGCGGATCGTCGTCGTCGATCAGGCTCGCGCCGAACTCCGCGCACTCGGCCGGTGTGGCGTCGTGCGCCACCGACCGGGCCAGGCGGGGCAGCTCGGTGCCGGAGCGGTTGAGCAGCCAGGCGCCGACGGTCAGGCTCAGCGGCAGGCGCTCCCCGCCGGAGCAGGAGATCTTCCACAGCCGCACCGGCCGGTCGAGCCCGAAGCCGCGCAGGGAGCCCCAGTCGGCGGCGTTGAACCGGACGGTCTCCGGCCCGCCGCCGACGAGCAGGATCGCCTCGGGGCCGGCGGCGAGCAGCCGGGCCACAGCGGCGTCGGCGGCGGCGCGCAGGTCGTCCAGCTCGGGCGCGGCGGCGCCGGCCAGCTCGGGCACGATCAACGGTGGGTGGGGGCACACGGCGGCGGCGACCAGGGACACGCCCCCAAACCTATCGGGATCCCCCGGTGCGTCCCCGCGCCGATCCGGTCATCGGGGGCGTACAACACCGTATGGTCACGGTCGGCGACAGGCGCTCGACACGGACGGGGGCGGACCTGTGACAATGCCGGGAGAAAGTTTGCTGCGCCGTGGCGGCGAACGAGGGGGCTGTCCCCTCGACGCCGGGAGAACGAGGATGGGCACATGAGCGACTGGACTGCCTTCGGACGGGTCGACGAGGACGGCACCGTCTACGTCAAGACCGCCGAGGGCGAGCGGGTGGTCGGATCCTGGCAGGCAGGGGCACCGGAGGAAGGGCTCGCCCACTTCGCCCGGCGCTACGCCGACCTGGTGACCGAGGTCGACCTGACCGAGGCCCGGCTCAACTCGGGCGCGGCTGATGCCGGCCACTCCCTGACCACGATCCGCCGCATCCGTGGGTCGCTGGCCGAGGCGCACGTCGTCGGTGACATCGACGCCCTTGCCGCCCGCCTGGACAAGCTGGCCACCGTCGCCGAGGAGAAGGCCGGCGAGGCCAAGGCCGCCCGCGAGGCCGCCCGGGGCGAGGCGCTGGCGCGCAAGACCGCCCTGGTCGAGGAGGCCGAGAAGCTGGCCGCCGAGTCGACCGGCTGGAAGACCGCCGGTGACCGGCTCAAGGAGATCCTCGACGAGTGGAAGACCATCCGCGGCGTCGACAAGAAAGCCGACGGTGAGCTGTGGAAGCGGTTCGCCGCCGCACGGGACGGCTTCACCCGCCGCCGGGGCGCCCACTTCGCCTCCCTCGACCAGCAGCGCAAGCAGGCGCAGACGGTCAAGGAGGAGCTGGTCGCCGAGGCGGAGAAGCTCAAGGACTCCAGCGACTGGGGCGTCACCGCCGGTCAGCTCAAGGACCTGATGGCCCAGTGGAAGGCCGCGCCGCGCGCCGCCAAGGAGGCCGAGCAGAAGCTCTGGGAACGGTTCCGCGCCGCGCAGGACGAGTTCTTCACCCGCCGCAGCGAGGTCTTCTCCGCCCGCGACAACGAGCAGCGCGCCAACCTGGAGCGTAAGCAGGCGCTGCTGGCCGAGGCCGAGGCGCTGGACGTCGACGGCGACCCGAAGGGCGCCCAGGCGAAGCTGCGGGAGATCCAGGCGCAGTGGCACGAGGCCGGCCGGGTGTCGCGCGAGGCCGCCGCCGGGCTGGAGCGCCGGCTGCGGGCCGTGGACGACAAGGTCCGCGACGTGATGGACTCGGCGTGGCGGCGTACCTCCAAGGAGGACAACCCGCTGCTGGCGCAGATGCGCGCCCAGGTCGCCGAGGCCGAGGACCGGCTGGCCCGGGCCCAGGCCGCCGGTGACGCCCGCCGGATCAAGGAGGCCGAGCAGGCGCTCGCCTCGAAGCGGCAGTTCCTCCAGCTCGCCGAGCAGGCCGGCTGACGCGAGCACCCCGGCCGGGCAGGCCGGCGGACAGACACATCGGGTGAGCCCCCGGCCGGGTCGGCCGGGGGCTCACCTGCGTCCGGGCCGGGTTGACGCATCGAGGCAGGCTGATCAGAATGAGCGGCGGAGCCAGGTTCCGGCACCGGCACGAGGGCATCGACGGCTGATCTGCGCCGTCGACGATCGCCGGTGCGACATCTCGCGGGTGGCCGTCCACACGACACGGCCCGGCGCGCGCTGCGCGCGTACTCGATGACGAGCGGGACGTGCCTCCTGGTCCTGCCGCCCGCGGCGCCTGCGCGGCGCGGGCATCCGAAGTGGAGCTTCCATGCACCGACGCACCGCCCTCGGCGGCGCCCTGACGGCGCTCGCCACCGCGGCAGCCGGCGTTCTCGTCGCCGCCGCCGTCTCCACCGCACCGGCCGCCGCGGCGGCCGGTGGCACCGGCACCGGTTACCTGCACACCAGCGGCAACAAGATCGTCGACAGTACGGGCGCGACGGTCCGGCTGACCGGCATCAACTGGTTCGGGATGGAGACCGACAACAAGACGTTCCACGGCCTGTGGTCGAGCAACCCGTGGCGCTCGCAGCTCGACACCATGGCCCGGCTGGGTTACAACACGCTGCGGATCCCGTACTCGAACGACGCGCTCAAGGCCGGCGCGACAGCCACCGGCATCAACGACTTCGTCAACCCGGACCTGATCGGGCTCTCCCCGCTGCAGATCCTCGACAAGGTCATCGACTACGCGGGCAGCAAGGGGATGCGGGTCATCCTGGACCGGCACCGGCCCACGTCGGCCGGGCAGTCGCCGCTCTGGTACACCTCGACGGTCTCCGAGGCGACCTGGATCAACGACTGGAAGATGCTGGCCCAGCGGTACGCCGGCAACACCACTGTGATCGGCGCGGACCTGCACAACGAGCCGCACGCCGAAGGCACCAACCCGGCCGCCACCGGCGCCTGCTGGGGCTGCGGCGACACCGCCCGGGACTGGCGGCTGGCCGCCGAGCGGGCCGGCAACGCGATCCTCGGCGTGCAGCCGAACTGGCTGATCTTCGTGGAGGGGGTGAGCTGCCCGAGCGGCGGCCTGTCGAACGTCTGGGACAACGACCCCAGCAACGACGAGGACTGCGGCTGGTGGGGCGGCAACCTGTCCAAGGCCGGGCAGTTCCCGGTGCGGCTGAACGTGGCGAACCGGCTGGTCTACTCGCCGCACGAGTACGCCACCTCGGTGTACCGCCAGGCCTGGTTCGACGACCCGACCTACCCGGCGAACATGCCGGCCATCTGGGACAAGTACTGGGGCTACCTCTACAAGCAGAACATCGCGCCGATCATGATGGGCGAGTTCGGCACCACGCTCCAGGACCCGAAGGACAAGATCTGGTTGCAGAACCTGATGGCGTACACCGGCACCGGCGTGAACGGCATGTCGTTCACGTACTGGTCGTGGAACCCGAACTCCGGTGACACGGGCGGCATCGCCAACGACGACTGGACCACGATCAACCAGCCGAAGCAGGACATCCTCACGCCCTACCTGATCCCGCCGACCGGCGGTGGCGGCACCACCAGCCCGTCGCCGACCGGCACGCCGAACACCTCACCGGCGCCGACCACCCCGCCGCCTCCGGTGACCGGTGGCTGCACCGCCACCTACAAGCAGATCAACTCCTGGTCGGGTGGCTTCCAGGGGGAGCTGACCGTCAAGAACACCGGCACCGCCGCGGTGAACCCGTGGTCGGCCACCTGGACGTGGCCGTCCGGGGTGACGCTCGCCAGCGGCTGGAACGCCACTGTCACGCAGTCCGGCACCACTGTGACTGCTGCCGCGCCGGCCTGGGCGTCATCGCTGGCGCCGGGCGCGTCGGTCACCGTCGGCTTCACCGCCAACGGCACCGCCGCGACGCCGGGCAGCGTGAAGCTCAACGGCACCGCCTGCTGATGTAAGGAAGGGCCCCTTCTTAACGCCTGCGGTAGAGGAAGGGCCCCTTTTTAACACCGAGTGTTAAAAAGGGGCCCTTCCTTACATGCGGTCAGGGGGCGGCGCAGCCGCCTACCGGGGCGGGTGGGGCGGACGGGGCGCCGATCGTCGGCAAGCCGAGCAGCACGCCGGGGGTACGCGGAACCTGTCCCGCCTCGGCCGCGTCCCCGGCCCGGGTACGCCGGTGCGCCAGCGGCGCGCCGTCGGCGTTGAGGTGGTGCGGGGCGGCGTACGTGACAGTGGTGTGCACGATGTCGCCGGGACGGATCCGCCCGGCCAGGTCACCGGTGGCGAAGTGCACCAGCCGGCCGTCGCGGGCCCGGCCGGACATGCGGCCGGTGCGCTCGTCCTTGCGGCCCTCGCCGACGGCCACGAGCACCTCGACTGTCTCGCCGACGAGCTTCTTGTTCTCCGCCCAGGTGATCTCCTCGACGCAGGCGATCAGCCGCTCGTAGCGTTCCTGCACGACCTGCTTGGGCAACTGGCCGTCCATGGTCGCGGCCGGGGTGCCGGGGCGCTTGGAGTACTGGAACGTGAACGCCGAGGAGAACCGGGCCTCCCGGACCACGTCGAGCGTGCGGACGAAGTCGGCCTCGGTCTCGCCGGGGAAGCCGACGATGATGTCGGTGGTGATCGCCGCGTCCGGCATCGCCGCCCGGACCTTCTCGATGATCCCCAGGTAACGCTCCGACCGGTACGAGCGGCGCATCGCCCGCAGCACGTCGTCCGAGCCGGACTGCAACGGCATGTGCAGCGAGTGGCAGACATTAGGCGTCTCGGCCATCGCGGCGATCACGTCGTCGGTGAAGTCCTTCGGGTGCGGGCTGGTGAACCGCACCCGCTCCAGCCCGTCGATGTCGCCGCAGGCGCGCAGCAGCTTGCCGAACGCGTACCGGTCGCCGAACTCGACACCGTAGGAGTTGACGTTCTGCCCGAGCAGCGTCACCTCCAGCACGCCGGAGTCGACCAGCGCGCGGACCTCGGAGAGGATGTCGCCGGGGCGGCGGTCCTTCTCCTTGCCGCGCAGGGAAGGCACGATGCAGAACGTGCAGGTGTTGTTGCAGCCGACGGAGATCGAGACCCACCCGGCGTACGTCGACTCGCGCCGGGTCGGCAGCGTGGAGGGGAAGACCTCCAGCGACTCCAGGATCTCGACCTCGGCCGCGGCGTTGTGCCGCGCCCGGTCCAGCAGCGCCGGCAGCGAGCCGATGTTGTGCGTGCCGAAGACGACGTCCACCCAGGGCGCCTTGCGGACGATGTCGCCGCGGTCCTTCTGGGCCAGGCAGCCGCCGACGGCGATCTGCATCCCGGGGTGCTTCGCCTTCACGGGGCGCAGATGACCCAGGTTGCCGTAGAGCCGGTTGTCGGCGTTCTCCCGGACCGCGCAGGTGTTGAACACCACCACGTCGGGCTGCTCGTCGGCCTCCGCGGCGCGCACGTACCCGGCGTCCTCGAGGAGGCCGGAGATGCGCTCGGAGTCGTGCACGTTCATCTGGCAGCCGTACGTACGCACCTGATAGGTGCGCGGGCTGCCCGCGGCTGCGGTAGTCATGACCCGGACAGCGTATCCGGGTGGAGCCGATCGGATCGAACGAGGAGGAGCCGTGTGCCGGAGCATCAAGACCCTGCGTGAGCCGTACGTCCCGGTGGTGACCGAGGAGGACATCCGCGCCGCCGCGTTGCAGTACGTCCGGAAGATCTCCGGATTCCGTACCCCGGCCGCGCACAACGCGGCCGCGTTCGACGCCGCTGTGGACGCCGTGGCCGCCGCCACCGCGTCGCTGCTCGACCAGCTCGTGGTGCGGGGGCAGCAGCCGGCGGCCCGGGGCTGAGCCCGGGGCCGCCACCGCTCGCCGCCGGAGGGGACACGGCGGCGAGCACCTGTCACGGATGCCGGCCGGCGTTCGCGATCAGGCGGCGGCGAGCGCCGGGGCGACCGTGTCGGGGGCCCAGCGGGAGCGGTGGCACTGCGACCAGCCCCGGCAGCGCGCGTCGGCGACGGTGCAGAGCCGGTGGTGGCTGAGCACCTCGCCGTCGTCGGTGTCGGCCACGTCGAAGTGCACCGGCCGGATGGTGCCGTCCGGCGCGACCAGCAGGTGCCGGCCGGCGTCGAGCGTGTCGTCGCGCATCAGGCAGTTGCGGCCCAGCAGCCGGGCCAGCGCCGCGATCGCGGGCAGCTCGGACAGGCTCTCGGGCACCCCGTAACAGTCGACCACGGTGCCGTACAGCCCGGGCGCCTCCCACACGTCGCAGACCACCGCGTACGCGGGCAGCCGCATCGGGTCGGCGACGGCCATGGGCATCACCACCCGGCCGAGCGCCTCGGCCAGTGCCGGGTAGACCTCCACCGGCTCGCCGCCGTCGATTCTCCAGTTCCACAGCTCGGTCATGCCGCCTCCTCGCTGCGCTCGTTCCACCGGCCTCCGGATCGGGCCTTAATGACGATGGTGGGGTGCATTTGACCTCAGCCGGGCGCAAGTTACCGGTCTGTGACCATTCCGGGCAAAATTCCCTCGGGCGACGTTGCCCGGAGTAGCTGGAAGATGACAGTTTATCGGGTACGGTGCCGCGGCGAGGGCCCAGCCGCGCCGTGGATCCGGCGGCTCAGCGCACTCGGATCAGGTGCTCCGACGCGGGCAGCAGCTCGCCGATCACAGTGCCGCCCGGCACCTCACCGGCGACCAGCAGGCCACCGGAGGTCTGCGCGTCGGCCAGCAGCAGCTGCTCCCCCTCGTCCGCGCCGCCGAAGTCCGTCCACGGGGTGACCCATTCCAGGTTGCGCCGGGTGCCGCCGCTGACGTACCCGTCGCGCAGCGCCTCCCGCGCGCCCGTCAGATACGGCACCGCCGCCGCGTCGATCGCCACCGTCAGGCGGCTCGCGCGGGCCAGCTTCGAGGCGTGCCCGAGCAGGCCGAAGCCGGTCACGTCGGTGCCGCAGCGGATGCCCGCGGCGATCGCCGCGCGGGCCGCGTCCCGGTTGAGCCGGGCCATCGACTCGACCGCCTCCGGGAAGCGCTGCCCGGTCTGCTTGTGCCGGGTGTTGAGCACGCCCACGCCGAGCGGCTTGGTCAGCGACAGCGGCAGCCCGGCCCGCCCCGCGTCGAGCGTGATCAGTTCCTCCGGCCGGACCACGCCGGTGACCGCCAGGCCGTACTTCGGGCCGTCGTCGTCCACGCTGTGCCCGCCGGCCAGGTGGCAGTTCGCCTCCCGGGCCACGTCCAGACCGCCGCGCAGCACCTCGCGGGCCATCTCCGGCGGCAGCACGCCGCGCGGCCAGCAGAGCAGGTTGAGCGCGACGAG
Source organism: Micromonospora sp. RV43 (assembly GCF_001029515.1). Lineage (NCBI taxonomy): Bacteria > Bacillati > Actinomycetota > Actinomycetes > Micromonosporales > Micromonosporaceae > Micromonospora > Micromonospora sp. RV43. Next base: position 9,184 of record NZ_LEKG01000184.1, read on the forward strand.
CGGGGTGCCGCCCATCGCGTACACGTCGGAGAGCGCGTTGGCGGCGGCGATCCGCCCCCAGTCGTAGGCGTCGTCGACCACCGGGGTGAAGAAGTCGGCGGTGCTCACCAGGCCCGTACGCTCGTCCAGCCGGACCACCGCGGCGTCGTCGCCGTTCTCCAGGCCGACCAGCAGGTCGGCCGAGCCGCCGGTGGCACCGAGACCGGCGACCATCGCCTCCAGCTCGCCGGGTGGGATCTTGCAGGCGCAACCGCCACCACGTGCGTAGTCGGTCAGCCGGATCGCGTCGGTCACCGCCTTATGATCTCCGGCCTGCCCCGGCGGCGCCACCCGGCCCCACCGGCGGGTGACGAAATTCGGACGGGCCGGTACGCCGGTGACCGGTGTTACCGCTCCGTGACCATCTGAGTTGCGATCTGCCACATCACCCCGCCTACAGTTGCCCAACCGGGGGTCGACCGACCCCCGAATTCCGCCATGGACGACAGGGACGGTGGACGACGTGACGACGGGCGACCCGCTGATCGTGCTCGACGGGGTGAACAAGTGGTTCGGGCCGCTTCACGTGCTCGACGACGTGTCCCTGTCCGTCGGCCGGGGCGAGGTGGTCGTGGTCATCGGCCCGTCCGGCTCCGGCAAGTCGACGCTCTGCCGCACCATCAACCGGCTGGAGCCGATCGACAACGGCACCATCACGTTCGACGGGCAGGCGCTGCCGGCCGAGGGCAAGCCCCTGGCCAAGCTGCGCAGCGAGGTCGGCATGGTGTTCCAGTCGTTCAACCTCTTCGCGCACAAGACCATCCTGGAGAACGTCACGCTGGGGCCGGTCAAGGTCCGCAAGGAGAAGCCGGCCGCGGCCCGTGAGCGGGGCCTGGCCCTGCTGGACCGCGTCGGCATCGCCAACCAGGCGGACAAGTACCCGGCGCAGCTCTCCGGCGGTCAGCAGCAGCGGGCGGCGATCGCCCGCGCGCTGGCCATGCAGCCCAAGGCGATGCTGTTCGACGAGCCGACGAGCGCGCTGGACCCGGAGATGGTCGGCGAGGTGCTGGACGTGATGACGTCGCTGGCGAGCGAGGGCATGACCATGGTCGTGGTGACCCACGAGATGGGCTTCGCCAGGCACGCGGCCAACCGGGTCATCTTCATGGCCGACGGCAAGCTGGTCGAGGACGCGCCGCCGGCCGAGTTCTTCGCGAACCCGCGCAGCGAGCGGGCCAAGGACTTCCTCTCCAAGATCCTCACCCACTGAGCGTCCGTAGTGGAGTCGTCCCGTCGACTCCGTCGAAGAAGGAGATTGAGTATGCGTTACAAGCGCGTGGCGGCGGTTGCCGCAGCGGCGACTCTGGCGCTCGGCCTGTCCGCCTGCGGTGGCGACAGCGACGACGAGGGCACTGGCGCCGGCAGCAAGGACTTCGCGGCCGGCAGCACCATGGAGCGGCTGAACAAGGCCCAGAAGATCAAGGTCGGCACCAAGTTCGACCAGCCGGGCTTCGGCCAGAAGGGCCTGTCGGGCAAGCCGGAGGGCTTCGACGTCGAGGTCGCGAAGCTGATCGTGAAGGAACTCGGCATCCCCGAGGACAAGATCGAGTACGTCGAGACGCCGTCGAAGGTCCGCGAGGACGTGATCGTGAACGGCACCGTCGACCTGGTCGCGGCCACCTACACGATCAACGACAAGCGCAAGGAGCGCATCGCCTTCGCCGGCCCGTACTACGAGGCCGGCCAGAACATCATGGTCCGCAAGGACGAGGCCGCCATCACCGGCCCGGACTCGTTCAAGGACGGCACCAAGAAGGTCTGCTCGGTCACCGGCTCCACCCCGGCCGAGGAGATCAAGAAGTACGTCAAGGACGTCGCCACCCAGCTGGTGCTCTTCGACACCTACGACAAGTGCCGCGACGCCCTGAAGGGCAAGCAGGTCGACGCCGTCACCACCGACAACGTCATCCTGCTCGGCTACATCGCCAAGGACGAGGCGTCCTTCAAGATGGCCGGCGACAACTTCACCAAGGAGCCGTACGGCATCGGTGTCAAGAAGGAGGACACCGACTTCCGTAACTTCATCAACGACACCCTGGACAAGGCCTTCCAGGACGGCAGCTGGAAGAAGGCGTGGGACGACACCGCCGGCAAGTTCGGCGCCACCCTGGGCGACCCGCCCGCCGTCAACCGCTACTGATCCGCTGGATCCGGAGGGTGGGGAGGAAACCGACCCGTGAGTGTGCTCATCGACAAGTTCGACGTCTTCGCGGGCGGGTTCTGGCTCACCCTCCAGATCTGCTTTCTCGCCGCGATCGGCGCCCTGATCCTGGGCGCCGTCGTGGCGGTGCTGAGGATCTCGCCGGTGCCACCGCTGCGCGCGGTCGGCACCACGTACGTGAACGTCTTCCGGAACCTGCCGCTGACCGTCGTGCTGTTCTTCGCCGCGTTCGGCCTGCCGGCGCTCGGTTCCAACGCCGATTTCCTGCGCATCCCGGGCCTGGAGTCGATCTTCACCCGGCTCGGCACCGACCTGCCCTACTTCCGGTTCGGCCTGATCGCGCTGGTCCTCTACACCGCGGCGTTCGTCTGCGAGGCCCTGCGCTCCGGCGTGAACGCGGTGCCGCCCGGTCAGGCCGAGGCCGCGCGCTCGCTGGGCCTCACCTTCGGCCAGAACCTGCGGCACGTCGTGCTCCCGCAGTCCTGGAAGGCCTCGGTGGTGCCGCTCGGCTCGGTCATCATCGCGATGATCAAGAATTCCGCGCTCGTCGGCTTCTTCGGCGTGGTCGGTGACCTCTCCCAGACCGCCGATCAGCTCACCTCCGCCGGCGGCTACCCCTTCATCCCGGTGGCGATCGGCATCTCCGTCGGATACCTGATCATGACAGTCCCTCTCGGCGCCCTGCTGGACCGGATCGAGAAGCGACAGGCGGTGGCCCGATGAGCCAGCAGAGCGTCCTCTACGACATCCCCGGGCCGCGCCAGCGACGCGTCACGCTCATCAGCAGCCTGATCGCCGTCGTGGTGGTGCTGGCCGGCGCCTACCTGTTCATCTACCGCCCGCTGGCCGACAAGGGCCAGTTCTCGATGGAGCTGTGGGGTCCGCTGGTCGACCCCTCGAACGAGAACTTCCCGCTCGTCTGGGACCGGATCGGGATCGGCCTCAAGAACACCCTGGTCGCCGCCGCGCTGGCCATCGTCGCGTCGCTCGTCGTCGGCACCCTGCTCGCCGTCCTGCGGATCCAGCTCAAGAGCCTGACCCGGCGGCGCTTCACCGGAGCCACCGCACCAGTGGCGTACCTGCTGCGCGGGCTGAGCTGGGTGCTGGCCGCCGTGACCCGGGTCTGCGTCGAGGTGTTCCGCGGCCTGCCGGTCGTCATCACCATCTTCTTCGTGGCGCGCGGTTTCCCCGAGTTCGGCGCCTCGTTCGACAACCTCTGGTACCTCGTCATCGGCCTGACCATCTACAACTCCGTGGTCATCGCCGAGATCCTGCGCTCGGGCATGGAGGGCCTGCCCGGCGGGCAGGCCGAGGCCGCCGCCGCGATCGGGCTCTCCCCGTTCCAGACCACCGGGCTGATCCTGCTGCCGCAGGCCTTCCGGATCATGCTGCCGGCGCTGATCAGCCAGCTCGTGGTGGTGCTCAAGGACACCTCGCTGGGCTTCATCATCAGCTACGAGGAGACGCTCAACATCGGCAAGCAGATCATCGGCGTCCTGGGCAACCCGATCCAGGTGTACGTGGTGATCGCCGTGCTGTTCATCGCCATCAACTACTCGCTGTCGAAGCTGGCCCAGTACGTCCAGCGCCGGCTCTCGCGAGGCCGCAAGACCGCCGGCACCCCGGCGCCGGCCACGCCGCCGGCCGCGCTCACCTCGCAGGCCGAGGGTGCCGGCGGCGTCTGACGGGCACAAAAAAAGGGCTGGCCGGTTCGTACCGGCCAGCCCTTTTCGTATTCGGGTCTAGCGGGCGATCTCGGTGACCCGCGACTCGCGCACCACTGTCACCCGGATCTGACCCGGGTAGGTCAGCTCCTCCTCGATCTGCTTGGCCACGTCCCGGGCCAGCACCGCCGCGCCGATGTCGTCCACGTCGTCCGGCTTGACCATCACCCGGATCTCCCGGCCCGCCTGCATGGCGAAGACCTTCTCCACGCCCAGCTTGCCGGCCGCGATCTCCTCGATCCGCTCCAGCCGCTTAACGTACGCCTCGAGGCTCTCCCGCCGCGCACCCGGCCGCCCGCCCGAGCAGGCATCAGACGCCTGGGTCAGCACCGCCTCGATGGTCTGCGGCGGCACCTCGTTGTGGTGCGCCTCGATGGCGTGCACCACGTCCTCGCTCTCGCCGTACTTGCGGGCCACGTCCGCGCCGATGATCGCGTGGCTGCCCTCGACCTCGTGGGTGAGCGCCTTGCCGATGTCGTGCAGGAACGCGCACCGCTTGATCGTCGGCACGTCCAGCCGCAGCTCGGCGGCCATCACCCCGGCGATGTGCGCGCTCTCCACCAGGTGCTTGAGGACGTTCTGCCCGTACGACGTGCGGTAGCGCAACCGGCCCAGCAGCGTGACCAGCTCCGGGTGGATCTCGGTGATGCCGACCTCGACCAGCGCGTCCTCCGCGGCCCGCAGGCACAGCTCCTCGACCTCCTGCCGGGCCAGGTCGTAGACCTCCTCGATCCGGTGCGGGTGGATCCGGCCGTCCAGCACCAGCTTCTCCAGCGTGACCCGGCCGACCTCGCGGCGTACCGGGTCGAAGCAGGACAGCAGCACCGCCTCGGGCGTGTCGTCGATGATCAGGTTGACGCCGGTGACCGACTCGAAGGCGCGGATGTTGCGCCCCTCGCGGCCGATGATGCGCCCCTTCATCTCGTCGCCGGGCAGGTGCAGCACGCTGACCACGCTCTCCGCGGTCTGCTCGCTGGCGACCCGCTGGATGGCGTCCACGACGATGTTGCGGGCACGCTGCTCGGCGCTGCCCCGGGCGTCCGCCTCGATCTCCCGGACCAGCAGCGCGGCCTCCCGCTTCGCCTGCCCCTCGATCGACTCGACAAGCTCGGCGCGGGCCGCGTCGGCGGTCAGGCCGGCCACCCGCTCCAGCTCCCGGCGGCGCTGCTCCTCCACCTCGGTCAGCACCCGCTCGCGCTCGGCCAGGGCGGCCTCCCGGGCGGCCAGCGCCGCGGTGGCGGCGGTGAGCTGCCGTTCCCGCTCGGCCAGCCGCTCCACCTCCTCGGTGTGCAGCCGCTCCCGCTCGTCCATCCGGGCGGCGCGGCGTTCCACCTCGGCCGCCTGCTCCCGGGTGGTGGCGGCCAGCACCGCCACCTCCCGCTCGCCGCTGCGCCGCGCCGCGGCGCGCAACTGCTCGGCGTCCGCCTCGGCCTGCTTGTGCGCGCGCTCCAGCACCGTGTCGGCCTCGGCGCGGGCGTCGTCGAGCACCCGCCGCGCCTCGGCCCGCGCCGCCTTCGCCTCCGCCTTGGCGGCGGCCGCCTCGGCCCGCGCCGCGGAGGCAGCGGACTTCGCCACGTCGATGGTGCTGTTCACCTCGTCGGCGGCCGTCCGCAACGCCGCGAGGGACTGCTCCTGCCGGTCCTTCTCCGCGATGAACGCCGGATCCTCCGGCGCGGGTGCCAGGCTGAGCCGCTTGAGGGTACGCACGCCGAACAGCACGGCGCCGACCACCACCACGACCAGCAGCAGCACGACCAGGAGGAGGACGATGTCGAAGGCGCTCATCGAGCCGCTCCGCACCGGTACGCGGGCACACTCGCCCGCCGATGCCCGGTGGCCGGGTTGTCGCCCGCCGATGCGGGTTCGGGGCCGTGTGGCAGACCGCCGGTGAACCTGTGCCGCCCTGCCATGGCCGCCTCCCCCTGAAACGTCGGCGCCGCAGGACACGCGCGAAGGACACGCGCCTGCGGCTCTGGACGCCCGACCGGAGCGGCTGGCTGTGGGCAGCTTTCCGTCGGCGGTGTCCCTCATGGGGCACCGCTGGCGGCCGGTTGCAGTTGTCGGAGGCTGCGAAAGGTTCCGGAGCTTCCGTCAAGGGCCGGTGTAGCTGGCCAAAGTGATGCTGTTCTGTTACGAGATCTATGTTGTGCGCTTAGCCTGCGCTGGTCGGGCAAAGTGAGCCTGTATGGCGAGGCTAGGTCGCGAGGGGCCGTTCGGTCAAGGAGTCATGATCAAACCACCCGGACGGAGAGAAGTTGCGGCGTCACTCAGTGGTGATCAGATGCCGGACAGGCCCGGACAAACCCCGCCCTCCGGCGCCGCTGCTCGCCGCTCCCGACCTGCTCAGGCCCCCTCCCCCATCGAC
>NZ_LEKG01000185.1:0-15130 GCF_001029515.1 Micromonospora sp. RV43
CCCCGCTCCCGCAGCAGGCCGGCGAGCAGCTGGGCCGCGGGGGCAAGACCCCGGCCGCGCGCCCAGGCCGGAACCTGCTGTCCGCCCTCTGGTGGACCTACGTCGGCACCGACGTCGTCATCGGTGAACGGTTCACCGAGCTGACCACGCCGCGGCAACGTGGAGCTCTGGCCCGGGACGCCTACACGTACCTGCACTGCTCGCGACTGTCGCCGGGTGCCTGGCGCTGCACCGCCTGGAGGTGATCTCCGCGGACGCCGCCACCGTCGACGGCCGCGCCCTGGTCGAGTGCCGGGTGCAGCCGCGTTACGGGCTGGCCCCGGACCCGATCGCGCTCAGCGCCGACCTGCGCCGCGCGGTCGGCGGCGACGTCTCGGTCATCCAGCGGCTGCGCGGCCGGGCCCTGGCCGCGCGCAGCCAGGGCGCCGCCCCACGGGTGGTCTGGCACCGGGAGGCGGCCACCGACGCGGTCCTGCTGGAGCTGCGGGCCGCCGACGCCGCCGGACTGCTGTACCGGGTCACCTGCGCGCTGGACGACGCGGGCGCCCAGGTGCGGGCGGCCCGGATCTCGACGCTGGGCGGCGACGTGGTGGACGCGTTCTACCTGGTCGGCGGCTGGCCGTCGGACGAGGAACGGGCCCGGATCGAGGCCGCCGTGCTGGCCGCCGTGTAGTGGAACGGGCCGCCGGGCCGGAGCGGGCGGATGAGCGGCGGGCTACCCTAACGGTGGGCTGGACCACCGGCCCGGCAGCATGTGCCCGCCGAAAACGACAAACGGGATGTTCGCGTGTTTGACACCTTGAGTGACCGCCTGTCCGGGATCTTCACCAAGCTCCGCGGCAAGGGCCGGCTCACCGACGCCGACATCGACGCCACCGCGCGCGAGATCCGGATGGCGTTGCTGGAGGCCGACGTCGCCCTGCCGGTGGTCAAGGGCTTCATCGCGAACGTCAAGGAGCGGGCGCGCGGCGCCGAGGTCTCCCAGGCGCTCAACCCGGCGCAGCAGATCGTCAAGATCGTCAACGAGGAGCTGATCAACATCCTCGGCGGCGAGGGGCGGCGGCTCCAGTTCGCCAAGCACCCGCCGACCGTGATCATGCTGGCCGGCCTCCAGGGTTCCGGCAAGACGACGCTCGCCGGCAAGCTGGCCCGCTGGCTCAAGAGCCAGGGCCACCAGCCGCTGCTCGTCGCCGCCGACCTCCAGCGCCCCAACGCCGTCGGGCAGCTCCAGGTGCTCGGTGGCCGGGCCGGCGTCGAGGTGTACGCCCCGGCGCCCGGCAACGGCGTCGGCGACCCGGTGCAGGTGGCCCGCGACTCGATCGAGCACGCCCGCCGCGCCGCCCGGGACATCGTCATCGTCGACACCGCCGGCCGCCTCGGTATCGACACCGAGATGATGCAGCAGGCCGCGAACATCCGCGACGCGGTCCAGCCCGACGAGGTCATCTTCGTCATCGACGCCATGGTCGGCCAGGACGCGGTGCGCACCGCCGAGGCGTTCCGCGACGGCGTCGGCATCACCGGCGTGGTGCTGTCCAAGCTCGACGGCGACGCCCGCGGTGGCGCCGCGCTCTCCGTCCGCGAGGTGACCGGCCAGCCGATCCTGTTCGCCTCCACCGGCGAGAAGCTGGAGGACTTCGACGTCTTCCACCCGGACCGGATGGCCAGCCGGATCCTCGGCATGGGCGACGTCCTCACTCTGATCGAGCAGGCCGAGGCGGCCTTCGACACCGATCAGAAGGAGAAGATGACCGCCAAGCTGATGGGCGGGGAGACCTTCACGCTGGAGGACTTCCTCGATCAGCTCATCGCGGTCCGGCGGATGGGCCCGATCGCCAACGTGCTGGCCATGATGCCCGGCATGGGGCAGATGAAGGACCAGCTCGCCGAGCTGGACGACAAGCACTTCGACCGGGTCACCGCGATCATCCGGTCGATGACCCCGGCCGAGCGCACCACCCCGAAGATCATCAACGGCTCCCGCCGGGCCCGTATCGCCAGCGGTTCCGGCGTCACCGTCATGGACGTCAACCAGCTGCTCAACCGCTTCGCCGACGCGCAGAAGATGATGAAGCAGATGGGCGGCATGATGGGCCTGCCCGGCGGTGGCCGGCGCAAGGCGACCAAGTCGCCGAAGAACAAGCGCAAGGGCACGAAGGGCGGCGGGCGGCCGCGTACCGGCGCCGGCATGCCGGGCGGCTTCCCGGGCGGGATGCCGCAGCTCCCGCCGGGCCTGGACCCGGGTGACCTGGCCGGTGGGCAGGGCCTGCCGCCGGGCTTCAAGCTGCCGAAGATCGACTTCAACAAGCTCGGCAAGGGCGGCGACAAGGGCCCCCGCTAGCGTGTCGGTGACGGTGGGCGACATCGCTGTCTCTTAGGGTGACGTCGCCTCCTGGAAGGAGATGTCAATGACCGCGGCCCCGATCCTGCCGGAGCGGCACGAGTGGACGGTCGACGACCTGGGCGAGCTGCCCAAGGACCTTCCGTACGAACTGATCAACGGAAGGTTGATCGTGCCGTCGCCCACCGCCCTGCACCAGGACCTGTGTGTCCGTCTCCTGCTCGCGCTTGAGGTCAACTGCCCGCCGGAGTTCCTGGTGAGCATCGACCTGTCCATGCGGGTCGACCGCCGCAACGAGCCGCGCCCCGATGTGGTGGTGATCCGGCGCAAGCACGCCGGCCGGTCGCCCGTCCCGGTCGAGGACGCGTTGCTCGCCGTCGAGGTCGTCTCGCCGACGTCGCACTTCCGCGACCTGTACGACAAGGCGAAGGTCTACGCCCGCTCCGGGGTCCGCTCCTACTGGGTGGTGGATCCGCAGCACGAGCGGATCGCACTCACCGAGTACACGCTCGACGGCGCCGCCCGCGAGTACGAGCAACTGGCCCACACCGAGGACCTGTTCGTCACCGAGCGGCCCTGGAAGGTCTCGGTCGATCTGCCGGCGCTGACCGCGCGCCGCAACGACCTGCTCGCCGTCGAGGAGGACTGATCGGGTAGGACTGTGCACATGGCTCTGCACGTGCGCGGTGTGTTCCTTCCCGACGACGAGGTCCGGGACGTCTGGCTGGTCGGCGACCGGGTCACCTTCGAACCGGTGCCCGGCGCCGAGACGGTGGCCGACGGCGGCTTCGTGCTGCCCGGCCTGACCGACGCGCACTGCCACATCGGCATCGCCCGCGGCGGCAGCCCGATCACCTCCCTCGACCAGGCGCGGGAACTGGCCCGGATCGACCGGGACGCCGGTGTGCTGGCGATCCGGGACGCCGGGTCGCCGTACCCGTACCCCGAACTGGAGGACGAGCCGGACCTGCCGCGGCTGGCCCGCGCGGGCCGGCACGTCGCACCGCCCAAGCGCTACCTGCGTGACATCGGCGTGGAGGTCGGCGCGGCGGAGGTCGCCGCGACGGTGGCCGCGCAGGCCGCGGCCGGCAACGGCTGGGTCAAGCTGGTCGGCGACTGGATCGACAGGGGCGTCGGCGACCTGGCGCCGGCCTGGGACGCCGACACCATGACCGCGGCGGTCGCCGCCGCGCACGCCGCCGGGGTACGCGCCGCGGTGCACACGTTCTCCGAGTCGGCCGTGGAGATCATGGTGCGGGCCGGTGTCGACTCCGTGGAGCACGGCACCGGGCTGAGCCTCGACCTGATCGACCTGATGGCCCGGCAGGGCACCGCGCTGGTCCCCACGATGATCAACATCCGGACGTTCGGCCACATCGCCGAGCAGGCCCGCCCCAAGTTCCCCGGGTACGCCGACCACATGCTCGGCCTGCGCGACCGCTTCCCCGAGGTGGTGCGCGCCGCGCACGAGGCGGGTGTGCCGATCTACGTCGGCACCGACGCGGGCGGCGGCATCGACCACGGCCTGGCGGCCGAGGAGATGCTGCTGCTGCACGAGCAGGCCGGCATGTCCGCCACGGACGTGCTCGCCGCCGCCTCCTGGCGGGCCCGGGAGTGGCTCGGCTTCCCCGGGCTCGTCGAGGGCGGCCTCGCCGACCTGGTGGTCTACCCCGAGGACCCGCGCCGCGACCTGCGTGTGGTCCGGACGCCCAGCCGGATCGTGCTGCGCGGCCGGGTCGTCCGCTGACCGGCCGACGGCGACGGCTCTAGCGGGCGGTCGCCGCCATCAGGAACAGGCGCACCGCCAGGTCGGCCAGCCGGTCGGCGGTCTCGTCGACCGGGCCCCCGGGCAGCACGATGTGGCTCACCACCAGACGTACGACGCTGTCCGCGGCGAACGCGAGGGCCGCCGGATCGGCGTCCGGCAGGCGCTCGCCGGTCCACTCCAGCAGCGCCGCCGCGGCCTCGGCGAGCACCAGCTCGGACCGGGTGGTCAGGTACGGCAGAAGCTCCTCCGAGCCGCCCCGGGTGCTGGTCAGCACCGCCCGGACCAGCGGGTTCTCGGCGGCCGAGGCGAGCGTGCGGTGGATCGCCGCGTACGCTGCCGCGCGGACGTCGGAGTCGTGCTCGTCGAGCGCGGACCGGACCTGGCCGACGAACCGGTCCACCTCGTGCCGGGCCAGCGCCTCGCCCAGGCCCGCCTTGGTGCCGAACTCGTTGTAGACCGTCTGCCGGCTCACCCCTGCGGCGCTTGCGACGGCACCCATCCGGACCCCGGCCCAGCCGGTCGTGACGGTCAGCGAACGGGCGGCGTCGACGATCGTCTCGCGCACCGGAGTGACGTTCCTCGCCTTAGACATGGTGATCGAAGTCTACGGGCGCTGCTCAGCGTACCTCGAGTTCGTACTCCGCCTCGGCCCGGAACCGCCCGCCGTCGTGGCCGGCGAAGGTCAGGTGGTGCGTCTCCGGCGCCGGGGTGGTGGAGAGCATGACGGCAGACGGTAGTGCGGGCGCGCCCGGCTGCGCCCACCCGTGACGGGACGCATAGGATGCGTGGTCATGGCACGCGTGCTCACTCCCCGTGCGGAGGACTTTCCCCGCTGGTACCAGGACCTGATCGCCAAGGCGAAGCTGGCCGACAACGGCCCGGTCCGGGGGACCATGGTGATCCGACCGGCCGGCTACGCCATCTGGGAGCGGATGCAGGCCGAGATGGACGCCCGGATCAAGGCGGCCGGCGCGGAGAACGCGTACTTCCCGCTGTTCATCCCGGAGAGCTACCTCAAGCGGGAGGCCGAGCACGTCGAGGGCTTCTCGCCGGAGCTGGCAGTCGTCACGCACGGTGGCGGCAAGCAGCTCGCCGAGCCGGTGGTGGTGCGCCCTACGAGCGAGACGGTCATCGGCGAGTTCATGGCCAAGTGGATCGACTCGTACCGCGACCTGCCGCTGCTGCTCAACCAGTGGGCGAACGTGGTCCGGTGGGAGCTGCGCCCGCGGATCTTCCTGCGTACCAGCGAGTTCCTCTGGCAGGAGGGGCACACCGCGCACGCGACGCGCGAGGACGCCCGCGCCTACGCGCGGCGGATCCTGCACGAGGCGTACGAGGACCTGATGGTCAACGTGCTCGGCATCCCGGTGGTGGTCGGCCTGAAGACCGCCCGGGAGCGCTTCGCCGGCGCCACCGCCACGTACACGTGCGAAGGCATGATGGGCGACGGCAAGGCACTCCAGCTGGGCACCAGCCACGAGCTGGGCCAGAACTTCGCCAAGGCGTTCGACATCAGCTACTCCTCGGCCGAGGGCGGCCGGGAGCACGCGTGGACCACCTCCTGGGGCACCTCCACCCGGATGCTCGGCGGTCTGATCATGTGCCACGGTGACGACAACGGGCTGCGGGTGCCGCCGAAGCTGGCGCCGGTCCAGGCGTACGTGATGATCGTCAAGGACGGCGAGGGCGTCGGCGAGGCGGCGCGAAAGCTTCACGACGCGCTGCGTGACGCCGGGGTGCGGGTGGCGCTCGACGACCGGACCGACACCGCGTTCGGCCGCCGCGCCGTCGACGCCGAGCTGCGCGGCTACCCGGTACGCGTCGAGGTAGGCCCGCGTGACCTGGCCGCCGGCAACGCGGTGGTGGTCCGGCGTACGGACGGCTCGAAGGCCCCGACGCCGGTGGCCGACGTGGTCGGCGCGGTCCTGGCCGCGCTGGAGGCCGACCAGCAGGCGCTGCACGACCAGGCGCTGGAGTTCCGCCGGTCCCGCACCGTCGAGGTGTCGACGCTGGCCGAGGCGATCGAGGCGTCCGCCACCGGCTGGGCGCGGGTGCCGTGGTCGGCGGTCGGCGTCGAGGGCGAGGCCGAGGCGAACGCTCAGGGCGTGACGGTCCGCTGCCTGGTACGCGCCGACGGCTCGGTGCCGGACTCGGAGGACGAGCCCGACCTGGTGGCGATCCTCGCCCGCGCCTACTGAGGGTGTAAGGAAGGGCCCCTTCTTAACGCATTCCGCAGAGGAGGGGCCCCTTGTTAACACGACGGCGGGGGTGAGCGTGCGGTTCGAGCCGGGGCGGCTGATCATGCACCGGAACGTGCGCAACGGCCGGATCGGCTGGGTCCGGTCGGCCCGGGTGGTCTCCGACGACGAGCGCGGCCTGGTGCTCTGGGTGGCGCGCGAGGCGCCCGTCGCGCACGAGGTGAACGCCGCCGGCCTGGGCATGCGGGCGGTGCCGTTCGCCGAGTGGGTGACGTCGTCCTACCGGCTCGCGCAGGGGCTGTGGAACGGCCCGCCGGTGCTGAAGTTCCTGCCCACCGGCGCGGCCCACTCGGTCTGGTGGTTCCGTGACGCGGCGGGCCGCTTCCAGAACTGGTACGTGAACCTGGAGGAGCCCGGCGTCCGCTGGGACGACGGCACGGTGGCCGGGGTCGACATGGTCGACCAGGATCTCGACGTCGTGGTCCACCCGGACCTGAGCTGGGAGTGGAAGGACGAGGACGAGTTCGCCGAGCGGCTGGCGTTCCCGGAGCACTACTGGGTGACCGACGAGAAGGCGGTACGCGCCGAGGGCGAGCGGGTGATCCGGATCGCCGAGGCGGGGGAGTTCCCGTTCGACGGCACCTGGTGCGACTTCACCCCACCCGCGGAATGGGACGTACCGGACGTACTTCCGCCGGGGTGGGACCGCCCGCCGGTGCGCTGAACGAGTGTCCTCGGTCACGGCCCGGCCCGCCCCGGGCGTGGTGTCCGGGTCCGGTGTGAGAGTTCCGGTCCGGATCTGGCAGAATGGTTCGCTGGTATCCGGCACGCGTCCGGCGCCCTCTAACCCGGGCGCGTCGCCAGTTCACCGAGCAGTCTCCGGCCCAAACCCCACTGTGCCGGTCGGCGCTCACCCGCCACACCGCCCGTACGGGCCGGTGAGATCGCAACAGGAGCGAAACAACTGTGGCCGTAAAGATCCGGCTCCTGCGGATGGGCAAGATCCGCAACCCGCAGTACCGCATCGTCATCGCCGACTCGCGCACCAAGCGTGACGGTCGTGCGATCGAGTTCGTCGGTGTGTACCAGCCGAAGGAAGACCCTTCGGTGATCGAGGTCAAGTCGGAGCGGGTCCAGTACTGGCTCTCGGTCGGCGCCCAGCCGAGCGAGGCCGTGCAGCGCCTGCTGGAGCTGACCGGTGACTGGCAGAAGTTCAAGGGCCTGCCCGCGCCGCCGCCGCTGAAGGTCGCCCCCGAGCGGGCCGACCGCAAGGCGGCGTACGAGGCCGAGGCGAAGGCCGCCGCCGGCGTGGCCGACACCCCGGCGAAGCCGGCCAAGAAGGCCGCCGCCAAGGCGGAGGAGCCGAAGGCCGAGGCCAAGGCCGAGGAGCAGACCGGTGCCGAGTCCGGCGAGCAGGCCTGACATGCCGCTGCGTCCCGCTCTGGAGCACCTGGTCAAGGGCATCGTCGACCACCCGGACGACGTCCGGGTGCGCATGGTCGACTCCCGTCGGGGCAAGCGCCTCGAAGTCCGCGTGCACCCCGAGGACCTCGGCACGGTGATCGGGCGGTCCGGCCGGACCGCCAAGGCGCTGCGCCAGGTGATCGGCTCCATCGGCGGGCGTGGGGTACGCGTCGACATCGTCGACTCGTACTGATGCTTCTCGTCGTCGGCCGGATCGGTAAGCCGCACGGCATCCGCGGTGAGGTCACCGTGGAGGTGCGTACCGACGAGCCCGAAGCACGGTTCGCCCCCGGTTCGGTGTTGACCACCGAGCCGGGGGTGGTCCCGTCGGAGCCCGGCGCCTGGCGGGTGCCCCCGACGCTCACCGTCGAGTCGGCCCGCTGGCATCAGGGCCGTCTGCTCGTCGCCTTCGAGGGCGTGCTGGAGCGCGACGTCGCCGAGGCGCTGCGCAACACGCTGCTCGGCGTGGACAGCGCCGACGTCGCCCCGCCGGAGGACCCGGAGGAGTTCCACGACCACCAGCTGGTCGGGCTCACAGTGGTCACCCGCGACGGCGAGCACGTGGGCGAGGTGGCCCGCATCGACCACGCGCCCGCGTCCGACATGCTGGTGCTGCGGCGCCCCGAGGGGCGTACCGCGCTGGTCCCGTTCGTCAAGGCGATCGTGCCCGAGGTGGATCTGGCCGGCGGTCGCGTCGTCGTCGACCTGCCCGGCGGCCTGCTCGACCTCTAGCTGGAGCCCACCGCATGCGCGTCGACATCGTGTCGATCTTCCCCGAGTACTTCGCCCCGCTGGACCTCTCGCTCATCGGCAAGGCCCGCGCGAACGGCACGCTGCGGCTGGCCGTACACGATCTGCGGACCTGGACCCACGACGTGCACCGCACCGTCGACGACACGCCCTACGGCGGCGGTCCGGGCATGGTCATGCGTCCGGAGCCGTGGGGTGAGGCGCTGGACGCGCTGGCGCCGGGCGAGCTGAGCCCGGACGGGCACACGCTGCCCCGGCTGCTCGTGCCGTCGCCCGCGGGCGTCCCGTTCACCCAGGCCCTGGCGCACGAGCTGGCCGCCGAGTCGCACCTGCTGTTCGCCTGCGGCCGGTACGAGGGCATCGACCAGCGGGTGCTGGACCACGCCGCGACCCGGATGCCGGTGACCGAGGTCTCCCTCGGCGACTACGTGCTGTTCGGCGGCGAGGTGGCCGTGCTGGTGATCCTGGAGGCGGTCACCCGGCTGCTGCCCGGCGTGCTCGGCAACGCCGGGTCGCTGGACGAGGAGTCGCACGCGCACGGGCTGCTGGAGGCCCCGCTCTACACCAAGCCGGCGAGCTGGCGCGGGCTGGACGTGCCCGAGGTGCTGCGCTCCGGCGACCACGCCCGGATCGACCGCTGGCGGCGCGACGAGTCGCTGCTGCGGACCGCGGCCCGGCGCCCCGACATGATCGGCGCGCTGGCACCGGAGACGCTCGACAAGCGGGACCGGGCGACGCTGGACCGGGGCGGATTTTCCCCGCCACCGGGGCATGTGGCAAAGTAGAGGGGTTGCCGCATCCGTCCACGCCGTGGGCGGTTGCGAGGACCCTCGACCGGGGCCGGTCTCGCCGGTCACCACCCGGGGGTCAGAATCACCCATCCGCGCATCGACTGACGATGCGCCGTGAGCCTCACGAGGACGCAGCGATGAACATCCTGGACGCCCTTGACGCCCAGTCGAAGCGTACCGACCTGCCCGACTTCCGTGCCGGTGACACCGTCAAGGTGCACGCGCGGGTCGTCGAGGGCAACCGCTCCCGGGTCCAGATCTTCCAGGGCGTCGTCATCCGCCGCCAGGGTGACGGCCTGCGTGAGACCTTCTCGGTCCGCAAGGTCAGCTTCGGTGTCGGCGTGGAGCGGACCTACCCGCTCAACGGCCCGGGCATCGACCGGATCGAGGTCGTGACCCGCGGTGACGTGCGTCGCGCCAAGCTCTACTACCTGCGTGAGCTGCGCGGCAAGAAGGCCAAGATCAAGGAGCTGCGGGAGAAGCAGCCGGCGAACTGATCCACGTTCGCCACGCCGCCCGGCCTGCGCGGATGTCGTATCGACCAGACCGCATTACCCTGGTCGGTACGGGCGCAGCCGGACGGTGCGAAACGGTCCACTACCGCCCGTGGGGTCTCCGAGGGGACTCCCGGGCGGTAGTGTCGTTTCCGCGGACCGGAGAGTGGCATGGTGCAGATGGTTGACGAGGACGGCGCCGTCGATCCCTGGCGCCGGCGGGCCCGCCGCGGCCGCCGCCAGATGCCGCTCTGGCAGGAGCTGCCGCTGCTGCTGATCGTGGCGTTCTGCCTCGCGGTGCTGATCCGGACGTTCCTGCTCCAGGCGTTCTTCATCCCCTCCGGGTCGATGGAGAACACGCTGCTCGTCGGTGACCGGGTGCTCGTCAACAAGGTCGTCTACGACGTCCGCGACCCGGTCCGCGGCGAGGTGGTGGTGTTCCGGGGCACCGACCGCTGGGTCGCCCAGGAGGCGCCCGCGCCGCCGGCCAACTTCGCCGGCCGGGTCGGCCGTACGCTCGGTGACCTGGTGGGCGTCAGCCGCCCCGGCGAGAAGGACTTCATCAAGCGCGTCATCGGCGTACCGGGCGACAAGGTCTGGTGCTGCGACGACGGCCGGGTGGTGGTCAACGGGGTGCCGCTGGACGAGACGGCGTACGTCTCCGAGGACTCCCCGGTCGAGCTGCCGCCCAATCCGAAGGAGTGCCGGTCCCGGCAGTTCACCGAGGTGGTGGTGCCGCCGGGGCAGATCTTCGTGATGGGCGACCACCGGCTCGTCTCGCAGGACGCCCGATGTCAGGGGCCGGTGCCGATCGAGAACGTGGTCGGCCGCGCCTTCATGATCGTCTGGCCGTCGCAGCGGTGGACCGGTCTGCCCGTACCGGAGACGTTCGCGAGCGTGCCGCGCGCGGACGCCGCGGCGGCGCCCGGGCCGGTGCCTGTGGATCCCGACCCGGTCGGCGGCGTCGTCCTGATCCTCCCGCTCGCGGCGACGCTCACCGTTCTGGCGGGTTCGGGGCGACCGCTCCGTACCCGGCGACGTAGGCTCCTCCCGTGATCGACGAGCAGACCGAGAAGCCCCGCAGCTCCTTCTGGAAGGAGCTGCCCATCCTCCTGGGCGTGGCGATCCTGGTCGCGGTGCTGGTGCGTGCCTTCGTGCTGCAGACCTTCTTCATCCCGTCGCCGTCCATGGAGAACACCCTCAAGATCGACGATCGGGTGCTTGTCAACAAGCTGGTCTACGACTTCCGCTCGCCGCACCGGGGTGAGGTGATCGTCTTCAAGGCGCCCACCGAGTGGAGCGGCAACCCCGACGGTGAGGACTTCATCAAGCGGGTCATCGGCGTCGGCGGCGATCACGTGGTCTGCTGCGACCGCACCGGCGGCCAGGAGCGGCTGATCATCAACGGCAAGCCGATCGACGAGCCGTTCATCTTCCCCGGCAACAAGCCCGCCGACCAGGACTTCGACATCACCGTGCCGAAGGGGCGCCTGTGGGTCATGGGTGACCACCGGGAGGCTTCCGGCGACTCGCTGGAGCACTGGCAGCAGTCGGGCGAGGACATCAACGTCGCCACCATCCCCGAGGGCGAGGTCGTCGGCCGGGCCTTCACCATCTTCTGGCCGGTCAGCCGTGCGACCTGGCTCAGCGTCCCCGAGCAGTTCGACGGGATCCCCAATCCCTGAGCCGGCCCGCGCCAGGCTCCGGCCCGCCTGCCACGCCTCGACGGCGGGAGGGCGTGGTCGTTCGTCGCAGGCGTCTGGCAGGCTGGTGCGGTGACCGTCTACACCCCTCGTCGCGCGGCCCGGGTGCTGCTGGTCGACGCGTCCGACCGGGTGCTGCTCTTCGAGGGCAGTGATCCGGCCCGGCCGGGTCACCGCTACTGGTTCACCCCCGGCGGCGGGCTGGACCCGGGGGAGTCCCCGGCCGACGGCGCCGCCCGGGAGCTGGCCGAGGAGACCGGCCTGCGGCTGGCCCCGGCCGAACTGGGCGCGCCGGTCTGGTCGGAGACCGTCGAGTTCCCGTTCGACGGCGTCTGGTACCGCCAGGACCAGCAGTTCTACCTGGTCCGGGTGACGGGCTGGGACGTCGACACGACCGGCTTCAACGACGTCGAACGGGCGAGCGTGCACGGGCACCGCTGGTGGCCGGTCGCCGAGCTGGCCGCCACCGCCGAGCGCTACTACCCGCCGGACCTGCCCGGCCGGCTCGGCGCCGTGCTGGCCGGAGGCAGCGCATGCTGACCCCGCCGCGCACCGTGGTCCGCCGCGACGGCGGCCTCTACGCGCTGGAGCGCGCCCTGCAACGGCGTGGCTTCCGGCACGTGGCGGGCGCCGACGAGGCCGGCCGGGGCGCCTGCGCCGGGCCGCTGGTGGCCGCCGCCGCGATCCTGCCCGAGGGCCGGCGCGGCGAGATCGACGAGCTGGCCGACTCGAAGCTGCTCACCCCCGCCGCACGCGAGCGCGTCCACGACGAGGTGGTGGCGCGGGCCCTGGCGTACGCCGTGGTGGTCATCCCGGCCGAGGAGGTCGACGCCCGCGGGCTGCACGTGTGCAACCTCGCCGCGATGCGCCGGGCGCTCGCCTCGCTCACCACCCGCCCGGAGTACGTGCTGACCGACGGCTTCGGCGTCGACGGGCTGGACGTGCCGGGCCTGGCGGTCTGGAAGGGCGACCGGGTGGCCGCGTGTGTGGCGGCGGCGAGCGTGCTCGCGAAGGTCACCCGGGACCGGATCATGGTGGAACTGGACGGGCGGTTCCCCGGCTACGGCTTCGCCGAGCACAAGGGCTACATCACCGCCGAGCACAGCGCCGCCCTGCGCGCGCTCGGGCCCTGCCGGGAACACCGCTTCTCGTACGTGAACGTGGCCGCCGTCTCCGGACGGGACGGCCGGCCTCCCCGCGCCCGCCGCCCGGCGGGCGCCGACGCGGCGCGGCCCGAGCCCGCGGCCGGGCTGCCGGGTCTCGGGCCCGGAGCGTTCGCCGGCCGCCCGGACGAGCCGATGGGGCACTGCGGCGCGTCAGGGGGTACCGTCGGCGTGGCGTTGGGCGAGCAGCCGCGACCTCCGGCGTCGGTGGGGGAAGATGTGGTCATGGAAGGCGGAGTGCGATGAGCGCGGAAGATCTCGAGAAGTACGAGACCGAGATGGAGCTGCAGCTCTACCGGGAGTACCGGGACATCGTCCGCCAGTTCTCCTACGTGGTGGAGACCGAGCGCCGTTTCTACCTGGCCAACCAGGTCGACCTGCACGTGCGCAACTCCGACGGCGAGGTCTACTTCGAGGTCGAGATGCACGACGCCTGGGTGTGGGACATGTACCGGCCTGCCCGTTTCGTCAAGAATGTTCGAGTAATGACGTTCAAGGACGTCAATGTGGAAGAGCTCGAAAAGCCCGACATCTCGCTTCCCGCAGATTCCGGATTCGGGAGCTGACCACGGGCGGCTGAACGCCCTCGGATCACTCCGCCGGCACGACCACCTCGACCCGCTGCACCAGGTTGTTCGCGAACCCGCCCCGGTTCCACGGCTGCTCGACCGGCTGGGTACGCCCCGACGCGTCGGTCGCCCGGGCGCCGAGCACGTACCGCCCCGGCGTCGCCGTCCAACTGACCGACCACCGGCGCCACGTCCACTCGCCCCCGGCCGGCTCGTCCAGGACCGCCGGTGTCCACGTCTCGCCGCCGTCGACAGTCACCTCGACCGAGGTCACCGGCGCGTGGCCGGACCAGGCCCGGCCGTCCAGAGTGCACGGTCCGGGCCGCAGCACCCGGGTGCGGGACATGAAGTCCGGGAACCCGGGCGGACGCACCAGCGCACGCGGCTCGATCCGGGTCACCGGCACGCCCGGGTCGTCGGCGTCGCGCCGCAGCCGGTAGGCCACCGCGTTCTGGTAGCCGTCGAACGGCTCGGTCGTCACAGTGATGTCGCGCAGCCACTTCACGTGCGCCATGCCGTACCAGCCGGGCACGATCAGGCGCAGCGGCGCGCCGTGCTGCGGCAGCAGGGGAGCGCCGTTCATCTCGTACGCCAGCAGCACCTCCTCGCGCAGCGCGTCGGCCACCGGCAGCGCCCGCTGGTAGTCCTGCTCGACGCCGCGCTCCACCCCGTGGTCCGCGCCGGTGAACACCACGTCCACCGCGTCGTCGGACAGGCCGGCCTCGCGCAGCAACGGCGCCAGCGGCGTACCGGTCCACTCGGCGTTGCCCACCGCCTCCACCAGCCAGGGCTGGCTCACCGGGCGGGGATGCAGCAGCGCCCGGCCGTTGCCGGCGCACTCCAACGTCACGCGGTGGGTCACCCGCGGCCGGTCGCACAGCGCCGCCAGGTCCAGCCGCAGTGGACGCTCGACCGCGCCGGAGACGCTCAGCGCGTACGCGGCCGGGTCGACGTCCGGGATGTCGTAGTGGATGAGCAGGTAGTGCAGACCCGCCGGGGTCACGTCGTACCGCAGCGCCTCCAGCGGGATGCCGTGGTTACGCGCGGCGAGCTGAAGCTCCTCGGCGCTGATCGCCTCGTCCGTCCCGGCCACCCGCGAGGGCCGGCTGACGTCGTCCACTGTGGTCATGCCTGCTCCGTCCGCTCCAGCACGTCGTAGCCCACGAACGTGAACATCCGCACGCCTGGCGCCAGCGGGCGGGGCGTGCCGGTGAAGCGGTGCGCGCCGACGCCCACACCGTCGGCCGGGCTGTTCACCGCGACCGGCGCGAAGCCCTCCTCGGCGAACCACTCGCAGATGACCGGCACCAGGTCCGGCTCGCGCCGGTGCCGCGTCCACAGCACCGTGGCGCCGGTGGCGCAGAGCGAGGCGCAGTGCCGCACCGTTTCCCGGATGTCGTCGTCGCTGATGTTGCCGAAGATGCCGCAGACCAGCACCAGATCCGCCGGGGCCAGATCGACGTAGCGGTCGGTCAGCGAGGCGTCCCCGGTCACCACCTCCACGCCGGTGAGCCCGGCGTCGGCGGCGGCGCGGCGGGCCGGATCGGCGTTGCGCGGATCCAGTTCGACCAGGCGGGCGGTCACGTCGGCGCCCCGGGGATGGGCGGCCAGCACCGGGATCAGGTCGCGGCCCTGACCCGCGCAGAGACTCAGCGCGCGCAGCGGACCGGGCGGCGCCCCATCGAGGGCGTCGGAGACACGTTGCCGCACCTCGGCGAGCCGCCGGGCCAGTGCGGACTCGGGCTGGTCGTAGTCGCTGTGCCAGGCGTACCAGTCCTCCGTCACCCGGCCAGCATAGGCGTCCGGGCCGTAGCAGATCGGCCCCGATTTCGGCGCTCGTCCACAGTCGGAGCGTCGTCCACAGGGCCGGCGGGTGGGGTGCGCGGGAG
>NZ_LEKG01000186.1:0-15078 GCF_001029515.1 Micromonospora sp. RV43
GGTGGTTCCGAGGTGGGACCGGACCGGGGTGGAGATATATGAGGTGGTGTTGGTGCCGTGAACGGTAGCGGCCTGTTCTGTCAGGCCGATCCGACGAGTTGATCGCCGGAAAGGGCCGCTGGCCTGCACTGTGAGGCATTCCGGCCCGCTCGGCGATGTCGTCGGTGCGAACGCTGTGAGACTTTCCGGCTCTCACAGACGGTCTCGTTTCCTGACAGACGCGGACGGTGGCCGGCCTGTGCGCAGGTGCCCAGGCTGGCCTGTCTGCTGGCCTGCGGTGTGAGCCCTACAGGTCGTCGAAGCGCTGCGGGTTGGTGACCGTGTCGGGTCCGTGGTCGCAGGGCAGCTCGTGCAGGTACCGCCGGTGGGTGGGGTCTGAGACGAGGGTCCAGACCCGACCCGCCGGGTCCGGGCCGTGGACGGCGGTCGCGATCGGGCTGGCGGTGCGCAGCCCTGCGAGCACCCCGAGCAGGCTGGCCTCGCGGCGGTGGCTGGGGACCCAGAACAGCACGGGGTAGCGGGGGCCGAAGGTGGTGAGGCGTTCGTATCCGCGCAGCTTGGCCACGACCCGGGCGAGGTTCTCGGTGTCGTTGTCGTGCTCGAGGAAGAAGCCGGTCGAGGTGCCGCCGACGGTCCACACGCCGTGCCCGTCGGGGCGGATGCCGGCCTGGGCGTAGACGGTGGTGGCGTGCTGCTCGGACCACCAGCGCGACAGTAGGGCGTCGGGCGTGTGGCGGGCGGTGGCGATGAGGTCGGTGAAGAACTGGTTGACGCCGAGCAGGTGGTTGACCTGGCCGCTGGCGGCGATCCGCTTGGCCCGCTCCAGGGAGCTGCGGGGCGCCTTGCCGCCGAGCCCGTTCGGGTCGTGGTAGGTCGTCGGGTGCAGTTGCAGTCCGACGGGTCCGAGGGTGTAGAGCAGTGATCCGTACCGGCCGTGGGCGCCGCTGCGGCCGAAGCGGTGCAGCACGTCGAGGCGGTGCAGGATCGTCAGCCGCCGTTGGGCGGTGCGCCGGGTGTCGAAGAAGGCGTTGGTGATCTGGTCGGTGGACAGCAGGTAGTGCTCGGCGAGCAGCCCGAGGAGGGCGTGGTCGCGGGGGACGATGCGACCGAACACCGCGAGCGGATCCGGGCTGCTGGAGGCAGGAGGAACACGGGAGTACACGACGTTTGCTCCTAGGCAGGATGGGGCTCCCCTCCCGATCGGGAGGGGTGTCTGGGCAGGGGGAGGTCGGTGCGGAGGGCCTGTCAGGGGCGTGTGCGGCACTGACAGCCCAGGTCAACACTGTGCTGCGGATGTCCGACGGTCACCGGTGACGATCCCGCTGGCGAGCCGGTGCGCGACCCGGGCGACGCCACCGCCTGACAGACTCCTCAGCTGCGGTCGCCCTTCGGACGGGAGCGCCGCTTGTCGTCGGGCTTGCGGCTGAGCCGTTCGACGAGGTCGTCGACGGCGCTGGTGTCCTGGCTCGGTACCGCCGCGGCGGCGGCCTGGCGGATGGCGGTCGCCTCGCCGACTACCGGCCTCGGAGGCCGGGTCTTCATGGTGAACGCGGGCGTCTGCCGTCCGTTGACCACGAGGCGCGCGGCGGCGGTGTACGCGTCGAGGTGGGCCAGGTCGTGCTCGCCCAGTTCCGGCAGGGTGTGCCGGGCGAGCTGCCTGGCGTCCTCCGGCGCCACGGTGAAGTACACCTTGTTGCGGGCGTTGGCCGACGCCGCTGCCAGGAGGTCGCGGGGAAACTGGGCCAGGTCCTGGTGGGCGAGCACGAGCGACAGCCGGTACTTGCGGGCCTCGGCGAGCATCGTGTCCAGGCTGTTGGCCAAGGTCAGGAAGTTCTGGGCCTCGTCGATGATGAGGCTGGCGTCGCGGCGCCGGTCGGGAGCGACGCCGGCGCGGGCGGTGGCGGCCTGCCACACCTGCGCAAGGACGAGGGAGCCAAGCAGCCGGCTGGTGTCCTCGCCGAGCACGCCCTTGGGGATGCGGACGAGCAGCACCCCGCCGTCGAGCACGCGGCCCATGTCGAAGCTCGAGCGGGGGTAGCGCATGGTGCGTTTGACGAAGTCGCGCAGCAGGAACGCTCGCAGCCGGGCGAGGACCGGTCCGATGACCTGAGAGCGGAGGCTGTCGTTGAGGCTGTCGTACCACTGCCAGAAGCCGCTGAGCCCGGCCGGGTCGTCGAGGTCCACGGTCATCGCGGAGCGGAACTGGGGGCTGTTGAGTAGCGGAGGGATGTGTTGCAGGGTGACGTTGTTGTGGCGTAGCAGGGTCAGACAGGCCACCCGCATGACGTCGTCCATCCGCGGTCCCCACGCCTTGGCGAAGATGTTCCCGAAGATCGACACCAGGTTGTCGACCACCAGGTCGGGGTCGTCGCCTTCGAGGGGGTTCAGCGTCGGCGGGTTGTCCTGGTCGGGGTCGAACAGCACGACGCGGTCGGCGACGGTGGCGGGGAGCCGGTCGAGGATGTCCAGGACGAGGTCGCCGTGCGGGTCGATGACGACGGTGCCGCGGCCGGCCTTGATGTCGTCGAGGGCCATGTTGACCAGCAGGGTGGTCTTGCCGGAGCCCGTGGAGCCGATCACATGCATGTGATACCTCGCGTCCGGCACCGACAGCCCCACGCTGTGGCCGCCGATTTCGGCGTCGCCGAGCATCTTCACCCCACGCCCGCCGCCGGGGACGGCGACCGGCGCCGGCATCGACGCGGCCCGCGCGCGGTCGAGGCCGGGCACGGCGAGATCTTGTGGCAGGGCGGCCAGCGCGGCGAGTTCCGGGGCGGAGGTCAGGAATCCGGGGCCGAGCCGGCGGGCGGCCAGCACAGCCACCGCGGCGGGCATGCGGGCGCGGTGGGTGAGCCGGTTGCGGCCGGTGTGGATGGCGAACGCCGAGGCGATCGTGTCCGCGATGCCCCGCAGCCGGCCCCGCGGGTCGGCGCCGGGCCGCCGGCTGGTGCTGGCGACCGCGTACCGGATGCCGGTCTGCCACAGCGGGTGCGCTGTCTTATCCAGGATCGCCCGGACGTCGCGGTCGACGGTGGGATCCCGACGGGCGGCGGGCGCCGCGGTGCGGCCGGTGCCGCCGCTGCCGGCCAGGAACGCCTCCAGCAGCCACAGCACCGGCGCAGCCGGGTTGATCGCCGGCACGGCGCTCTTGCCGGCCCGCAGCCGCCCGGCCGCGCGGCGGGCCCGCGCCGCCCGCCGGGGGGTGGCCGGGCGGGCGAGGATCTGCACGCACGCGTGCTCGCCGGGTGTGAGCTGCGCGCCGGCCGCCATCAGCGGGCGCAGCGGGTCGGTGTCGTGGTCGGTGGCCAGCGGCAGCCACTCCGCGTACACGGGCAGCAGGTGCCCACCCGCCGCGGGACGCGCGTCCAGGGGAATGGGCGGTGGCGGGCTGTCGTCGGTGGTGGTGGCCGCGCCGGGCCACGCCGCCCGCACCGCGGCCTCGACCGCACCGGGCGGAACGCTGCCGGGCACCCAGATCGAGATGAGCAGTTGCCGGCCGGTCCACGTGTACTGCCACACGACGTGCGGGGCGCCGTGGAGCAGGCGCCGCCGCCGCGACGGGGTCAGCACGCCGGCCAGGTTCGCCCACAACGCTGGCGCGCTGTGCGGATCGACCTCCGGCGGCGGCGCGATCGTCACCAGCCGCGCGCCGCGGGCGTGGTGGCGGTGCCGCCACATCTCGACCAGGTTGCGGGCCGCGATCCACGCGATCAGCAGAGCGGCGGCGACAGCCGCCAGCCACGGCCGCTGTGTGGCCCACACGGCGGCGTCGACCAGCGCCGACGCGGGTCCGGTGGGGGGCGGGATAGGATCGGCGCCCGGGCCGATGGTGGGGCCGGGCGCCGGTGACAGGAGCACTGCTCTGAAGGCTTCGGTCGGTGGTGTCACAGGTCGTCCTCCTCCTCGTCGAGGTCGTCCAGCTCGGCCGGGTCGGTGGTGCACAGGGCGTGCTCGGCATCGGAGGAGATCGACTCGAAGCTGGTCCTGCTCACCCCGGAGATCAACAAGCCGTGGCCGCGGCGGGCCGCCAGCAGCAGCCGCCGCTCGCCGTCGGTGAGCCCGAACGCCTCGCCGACGGCGTCGATGGCCTGCGGCGCCTGCCGCAGCAGCACCTGCGTGGCGGCGTTGGACACCACGGCCTGGCCGAGGTCGGTGCCCAGCACGTCGGCGGCGTCCTGGGTGATGACGGTCAGCCCGGCGTTGCGCTTGCGTGCCGCCTTCGACATGCGGAACAGGAAGCGGGCGCCCTCGCCGTCGCGCATCAGCAGCCACGCCTCGTCGACCACCACGAGCCTCCGCCGTGACGGGCGGTGCGGGGCGTCGACCGTGCGCCAGATCGCGTCGAGGGCGAGCAGGGTGCCGACGGTGCGCAGTTCATCGGGCAGGTGCCGCAGCGACCACACGACCAGGTGTCCGACCGGGGCCTGGGTGGTCGGTGCGTCGAACAGGTCGGCGAAGCTGCCCTGCACCCACGGCGCGAGCCGGGCGGCCAGCGTCGCGGCGGCCGGGTCGTCGTCGGCGCGCAGTGTTTCGGCCAGGTCGCGCAGCAGCGGCGCGGGCCGGTGGTGGGTGGCCGGGTCCGCGGTGATGCCGGCGGCCCGATAAGTGGCGAGGATCGCCCGGTCCAGCGCGGCGCGTTCCGCCGGTGGCGGCTGGTGGCCGAGCAGCACGCTGATGAGCGTGTGCAGGAACAGCCCGCGGCGGGTCAGCGTGTCGGGACGCCGGTCGCCGGCCGGCAGGTCCAGGGGGTTGATCTTCACGCCGGGCAGACCCAACCGGACGATGCTGCCGCCGACCGCGTCGGCCAGGCGCAGGTACTCGTCCTCGGGGTCCACCACCGCGACCTGCACACCCTGGTAGAGGTTGCGCAGGACCTCCAGCTTCACGAAGTACGACTTCCCGGCCCCGGACCTCGCGAGGACGACCGAGTTGTGGTTCTCCTGCGCCCAGCGATCCCACCACACGATTCCCGAGCTGGCGGGGTTGACGCCGTAGAGGACACCGCCGGTGGCCGGCGGGTCGCCGGGCAGCGGCGCGGGCAGGTCCGGGCTCGACAACGGGAACGCGGCGGCGAGGGCCTGGGTGTCCATGGTGCGCAGCATCCGCAGCCCGTCCGTCGCCAGGGGCAGGGTGGTGGTCCAGCCGGGAAGCTGCCGCCAGGTCGCGGGCTGCACCTCCAACAGGGTCGACGCGGCGGCGGCCCGGACCTGCGCGCACGCCTGCATCAGTTCGTCTTCGGTGCGGGCGTGCACGGTCAGGTACAGGCCGACGCGGAACAGCTTCGCCGCGCCTCGAGCCAGCCGCTCGGCCAGGTCACCGGCGTCGTGCGCTGCTGCGTCGACGTAGGGGTCGGCCAGCTTGCCGCGTTCGGAGTCGGCCCGCCGCGACGACTCCAGCCGTGCGCGCTGCTTGCGCAGCCGGGACGCGGCGATCGGCGCCGGCAGCGGCTCGATGTGCACCGCGAGGTCGAGGCGGCCCGGCCAGGACAGCAGCGGCTCCAGCCACGCAGGTCCCACCTCGGCCGGGTAGCCGGTCACCACCAGGGTGGCGGCGTAGCCGTCGCCCACGCGCAGCCACCGGGGCGTGACCTCGACGGTGGCTGGCGCGACCGCCGACGCCAGCGAGCCCGGCCGCGGTGCGCCGTCGTCGCCGGACCGTCTCTTCCTGATCATGAGCTCTTCCTCCTGGTGCGGGTGCGGGTGGGTGCGGCGGCGGTGATGACGGCGTCGGGTGCGGCCAGGCCGCCGGGACGCGGCGGCCGGTACGGGTCGGCTGCGGAGGCCAGGGCGGCGGTGACCGCCGGGCCGTCCAGCACCCGTGGGGTCACTCCGAGGCCGGACAGGGCGCGGACGGTGTCGTCGGCGCGGCGCCGCGCGGCGTGGTGGCCGTGCTCGCCTGCGGCGGTGCGCGCGACGATGAGGATCTGCCGGCGCAGCGGGTCGCGGCGGGCGGCGAGGTCGCCGAGGAACTCGGCGTGGTCGGCGCACGCCGCTCGCAGTTGCGGGTGCGGCTGGGCGTGCGCGGCGGCGGCGAGGGCCCGGCTGTGGGAGGCCAGGTCGACCGGTTGCGCGGACACGACGATCTGCGTCGGGGTCGACAGGCTGTTGAGCCACCGACCCCAGCTGTCGATCAGCGCCGTCTGCTCGACGGGGGTGCGCAGCGCGAGGTTCACGGTGGTGGTGCCGACGATCGCCGCCCGGGCGCTACCGAGGCTGACCTCGCCGTCGTCGTCGATGGCGTCGGCGGGTAGCCGCAGCGGCGCCGGCAGCGGCACGCGGCCGCTCTTGGGGGTCTCGATCCAGTCCGGCGGTGCGCCGTCGGTGGAGGTGGCGGTGGACAGCGATCGGGGGGTGCGGGTGTGGCCGATGGCGTGCAGCAGCCACACATCCATGGACAGGCCGTCGCGGCGGCCGAGAGCCAGGCCGGTGACCAGCCCGCCGAGCACCACACCGGCACCGATGAGGACCGGCGCCGGCACGACGTCGTGCAGGGCGCGCCACGCGGCGTAGAAGCAGAGCGCGCCGGCGGCGACGATCGCCAGCTGGTGGAACGTCAGGCCGTAGGCGACCTTGTCGGGGGCGTCGACGTCGGCGGACATGCGTGCCCTCATCGGCGCTTCGGATTCGGGTCGGGTCATCTGATGGTCCTCCGGAGGGTGTTCAGGCCCGGGATGGTGCGGGCGATCTGCTGCACCACGACGACGCGGACGACCGCGCCGAGCATGGTGCTCGTGCCGCGTCCGGTCTGGCCCGCCCAGCGGGCCATCAGCCCGGGGATCTTGACGGTGGTCCAGAGCAGCACCACCACGACCAGGAGGTTCAGCGTGCCGCCCGGGTCGACGGGCAGGCCGAACACCGGCAGCATGGTCGCCGGGTCGAGCAGTGTCTGCTGCCCCGCGGTGAGGAAGAACGCCTGCGCCACGGGGATCGCCAGGCATCCGCCGTAGGAGCGCCACCACAGCCGGGCGAGGCCGTCGGTCTGCGGCAGCGCGTGGCAGGCCAGCGCCAGCGGCGCGATGCTCGTCATCACCAGCAGCGCCACGAACCGGCCGATCAGCTGGAACGCGGCCGTCACGACCAGGACGGTGATGATGAGGATCAGGACCAGGAACAGCAGCGGGACGGTGCGCTCCTGCGCCGCCGCGAGGTGGCTGCGGATCGCGGTGAACGCGCCGTCGCCGTCGTAGCCGCCCTCGCTGATCGCCGCGGTCAGGGCGTTGGCGAGATCGATGAGCTGGTCGCAGGCCAACTGGGAGAAGTGCGCGGCGGTGAACCCGACGACCAGCCTCGGCAGGAGGTCCTTGACCGTGTAGCGGGACTGTTCGCCGCCGCCGGCGACCATGACGAGCACGCCGGCGGCGACGAACGCCAACACGAAGACGGTGTCCACGATCCATACCGACCGGCCGGTGAGCGCCTGCACCTGCGGCAGCCCGGTGACCTTCGGTGTGGTGAGCAGAATGCCGGTGATGAGGTCGAAGATCGCGTTGAGGCAGGCCAGGATCGCCGTGGTGAGCCAGTCAAGAGCCTGGTCGAGGACCCATCCCATGACGGTCAGCCCCCGACGATGCCCTGGATGACCTGCAGCAGGATCGGCGCGAGGACGGCCAGGCCGTAGCCGATCAGCGCGTTGCGCAGGGCGAGTTTGGCTTTCTCGACCTGCGACGGGTCACCACCGGCGGTGGCCCAGTACACGCCGGCCAGGACGAGGAAGAGGGTGGCGATGGCGGCCAGGATGCCCATGACCCAGTTCTGCAGGTTGGCGATCACCACCGGCAGCGAGTTCGCCGCCAGGTAGACGGCGCCGCCCGGATCGGCGTACGCGGAGGCCGGGACAGCGAGCGACAGGCCAGCGCCGGCCAGCGGTACGGCCACACGCAGTGCGAGACGAACGGCTCGCGGGATTCGGAGAGTGCGGTGTGGAGTGCGGGACATTGCGGTTCACCTCCCGCCGCGCCCCGGCCACGAACAGGCGTGACCGGGGGCGGCGATTGCTCGAAGCGGTCCGATGGGACCGCCGCCGGGCGCAGGCGAGAAGCGCGCGAACCGCGTGAGCCCCGGGAGGAGCTCGTCCTCCCTCATGGGTGGGTTGCGGTCATCAATGTGGTGTCAGCGCATCAACGTGGCGCGGCACCCGAGGCGCGTGGATCGCGGCTCCTCGCATCGCCCGGCGGCGGGCGGGACCGGCGAGCGGTACGGCTCGCGAAAAGTCCCGCACCCCCAAACCGGGATTTGTGAGCCCTGGCGAACACTTCCCGCGCCCACACCGCTCTGGTGCGGACTCACATCGCAGGTCAAGGCTTGTTTCACCGGCGACAAGGTGGGCGGAGGGCGAGGACTCACAGCCGGATCGGAATCGGATGCCTGGGAGCGGTGTGAGCGCCGCCGACGCTCACAGCTCTTGACAGGGCCGCCTCGGTCCACCCTGAGCCGAGTGCTCCGGACAACGGCGGACAGGTCCTCACCGCGGAAGCGGACGGGCCGAGCGGCGGCCTGCAGGACGCGACCCGTGACTGCGGGGCAGGTGACTGAGAAATAGGCACCATCCCTTCCCCCGTCAATCTGCTCCAGCGCAGGCGCTGCCTGTGGAGCAGCTGCGCCGCGAGCGGCACCGGGCACACGAGAACGGCCGTGGCGCGACGTTGCACGTCGGGCCACGGCCGTTCTCGGCCAGCGGGGTCAGGCGGCTGCTGCGGCGTGCTGCCGGGCGGCTTCGCGGCGGGCAGCGGCGGCACGACCGGCTCGGCGCCGACTGCGCTGCTCCGCCCGCTGCCGCAGCCGCGCCGTGGTTTCCGGCGACGCGACCCCGGTCAGCAGCCCGTCGGCGAGGGCCTCGGCGAGGCGGCTGTCGATGCGCGACAGCCGCATGCGCAGGGCGTCGACGCTGAGGCCGTTGCTCGCGGCGATGGGCTCGATCGCCCGGCGCCCGAGCCGCACGTCGATGTAGGCCTGCTCGTCCTCGGGGTCAAGGACCCCGAGAGTCACCGCGCGGCGGACCAGCAGGTCCGGATGCCCGTACGGCACCCGGGGGGTGCGCGGGCCGGGGGCGATGTGCTCGATGTCCTCCACCGGCATGTACTCCTGCTGCTGCAGCCGCAGGTCCCGCCCGGCTCGCCACGCCGCCTTGCACAGGCTCGCGTACGGCGCGGGTTTGGTCAGGTCCGCCCGGTCGCGTATCGCGGCCAGGAACCCGGTCAGGATCTCGGCGTCGATATCCGCCGGGTCGCCGTCGTAGCCCTCGCACAGCTGGCCCGCGTACTGCTGCAGCGCCGGCATCGCCATGCCGACCGCGGCGACGACCCAGTGCGGCCCGTCGAGCCGCGCGCGGCGGATCAGCTCCCGCCACACCTCGTCACGCGCCGTGTAGGCGCGGGGGTGGCGCAGCAGCCAGTCCCGCAGCGCCGGCAGCGCCATCACCGGCTGCGGGAGCTTCGTGTCGAAGAAGAACGCCGTGCAGTCAAGGACCAGCGGCGCGGGCTCGCAGGTCAGCGCGGCGAAGGCGGTCTCCGCCGCGTCGAGGGCGGAAGTCGGCCAGTTCGTAGCGTCGGACACGCTCATGTCAACACTCCTGTGACACCGAAGGGATGGGATGCCGTCGCCGGCGATGTCACGGCGACCGGCGGCTTCGATTGCGCCACAGACGGCTCACAAGGAACTGACAGAGCTGTTCAGAGCGCCGATCACCGCCGTCGTCCCGGCCTGCTGTCAGTGGCCCCTACGCACGACGTTCCATCGCCGCTGATCGTTGGCCGGGAGTCTGACAAAGGCCGGTTGACCTGCCCTGTGACACCCCTGACAGAGCCTGTTACCGCGCGGTTCGCAGGCGGTGGCACAGCCGCGCGCCGCGACCGCGTGACACGGCGTCCACGACCTCACCGGCAACGCGCAAGGTCCCTTGTGAAGTGACCCCTATCGGCCGGACACCTCGATGTGTGTCAGGGACTCTTGGTGGATCTTCTCGTAGGTGTCGGGGCTGACGTTACCCAGACGGCTGTGCCGACGCCGAGGGTTGTAGAAGCCTTCGATGTAGGAGAAGACCTCCATCTCCAACTCGTGCCGTGACGGCCAGGCCCGGGTGTAGACCAGTTCGGTCTTCAGGGTGGCGAAGAACGTCTCGGCCATGGCGTTGTCGTAGCAGTCGGCGACCGAGCCCATCGAGGCCAGGACGCCGCAGGAACGCAGGGTCCGGCCGAACTCGAACGACGTGTACTGCGTCCCCCGATCCGAGTGATGGATGAGCTGGTCACGGGCCGGTCGGCGGTGCTGGATGGCCATGCCGACCGCGTCGAGGATGAGTTCGGTGCGCAGGTGATCGGCCATCGCCCATCCGACGACGCGGCGGGAGTAGGCGTCGACCACGACTGCGAGGTAGAGGAAGCCTTCCCAGGTGCGTAGGTAGGAGATGTCGGCAACCCAGAGCCGGTTCGGGGCGGTGGCGTGGAACTGCCGCTGGACCAGGTCCGGTGCGGTCGCCGTGGACGCGGCCTTGCGGCGGGGCTTGCCGCGCCGCCGCCGGTGAGCGCCCTCGATCCCCGCCAGCCGCATCAGTCTCGCTACCGCCTTACGGTTCCAGCGGTGACCGCGCTCGTGCAGCTCAGCGGTGAGCCGGCGGGCGCCGTAGACGCCTCGGTGTTCCGACCACGCCTGCCGGGTGACCTCGACGCGCTGTTCGTCGTGGCGTTGCCGGTCGGCGGCACGTTGTCGACCGGCGCGGAGCCACTGGTAGAAGGCGCTGTGGCCGACGCCGAGGAGCCGGCAGAGCAGACGGACCGGGTAGGTGGTCTTCTCCGCGTCGATGAACCGGTACACGTCGGTCCGGTTCACCGCTCCGTCTCGCGTGCGAAGAAGACCGCGGCTTTTTTCAAGATCTCCTTCTCCAGCTCCAACTGCGCGACCTGCCGCCGCAACCGCACCAGCTCGGCCCGCTCGTCAGCGGCCAGGTCGCTGGGTCGGCCACCGTCGCGCTCCTGCCGCATCCGGTCGACCCAGTTGCGCAGCGTCTCGTGGTTCACACCCAACTCCCGGCCCACGTCGCGGATCGTGCGACCAGAGTCGAGCACCAACGCCGCGGCCTGGCGGCGAAACTCCTCGGGGTACTTGCTCTGTCGAGCCACAGCGTTTTCCTCCTCCTCGGCAGGATGCCAAGTCAGGAGATGTCCGGTCTCAGGGGGTCACTTCACTTGTGACAATCCGGTCGCCTCACAGCGCCACTGTCACGACCCTGCCGCCGACGACCCGCGCGGGCTCGGCAGTGCCCGTGACAGTCGCAGGCGCGCTGTCACCGCTAGACATCCCGCACCCTGTGACAGGCGATGCCGCGTCGATGACATCGCCGCCGGCACGCGGCGCCCGACGCGTCTCACAGTGCTGGTCACAGCGCTTGTCCACGTCGACGTCCGAAGCGTTCTCCGCACCGGCGTCCGCACCCGTCATCACTTCTGTCAGTGACACAGCGTCACTGACAGAAGGTGGCCGGCGTGAAGCCGGGCCCCGTCGCGGTAGGGCGGCTGCCGACGGCTCGTCACGTCGCGAGCGACCGACAACGTGACGGAAATCAGCACAAGCTGATGGCGGGTCGAGCGTTGTGAGTGCTTGTGGGTTCGGCAAGTGTTCGCAGGGGCTCACAAAACCCGGTTTGGGGGTGTCAGCGCTTCACGGCGCGGCGCGGAGCCGACAGCACATGAGCGAGCACACGCCGCACCCGCACCACCCGGCCGGCCACACCGAGCCGGCCGACTCCACACTGATCGACCTGGTCGCCGGCGATCCGCCGGTGCCGATCACGGTCTGGCGCACGGCCCGTACCGACGCCGAAACCCACACCAGCCTACCCACCCGTCTGGCCTACCGCCTCGTCGCCGCGTACAGCCGGCCGGGGGAGGCGGTCGTCGACTTCACCACCGATCACGCCCTGTCCCCGGTCTGCGCCCGAGGCGGGCGCCAGCACCACCGCGCCTGGTTCACCGACAGCTCCACCCTGGTCATCGGACCCGCCACCACCGGCCTGCCGGCGGCCACGACCGAGACCGGCCCACTCACCGCGCCCGGCGAGCCGGATGGCGGCGACGCGCAGGAGCCGCCCGAGCTGGTCGACTGGTTCGGCGACGACCTCACCGACCCCGACCTGCCCGGCGCCGACGCCGCGGTCGTCCGGCCGCCCGACGACGGTCCGCTGGACGCGGCCCCCAGCCTGGTGGTCGCCACCTGGCCGCTGCACGAGGCCGACACGACCGCCCGGGTCCGCCTCGCCTGGCTGCTGGCCGCAGGCGCGCGGCTACTGCGCCCCGGCGGCTGCCTCGTCCTCGTCGTCGGCGTGCCCGCCGGCACGCAGCCCACGCCGGAGGACTTCGGGCCGCTCGTGGCCGCCGCCTCCCGGGCCGGACTGGGCTACCTGCAGCACATCGTCGCCGTGGAGGCCGACACCGAGGGCGACCAGTTCGTCTACCACGTCGCCGACGAGGAACTGCTCACCCTGGCTCACGCCGACCCCGAGCAGTGGTCGGTCGCCCACCTGCGGGTGCACGCCGACCTGATGGTCTTCACCCCACACCCGGCTCCCGCAGCCGAGTCGCGGCGGCGCCGCGACGGCGGTGAGCGCCGTGCCTGAGCACACCACCACCGGACCATCCGACCCGAACGAGCCGGACACCCGCAGCCCCGCGGCCAGCGAGGACTACCCGGGCCGGCACCGCGACTACGAAGGCCGCCACCGCGGGTACGACGGCCGCCACCGCGCCGACCCCGAGGGTCTGTCCGTCTGGGCCACCGCCCAGTCGACCGGCCCCGTCCAGCGACGCGGACGCTACGTGCCGGAATCGGTCAAGCATCCCGCCCGGATGCTGCCCGCCATCGCCGCCCACGCCATCGCCGCCTACACCCAGCCCGGCGACCTGGTCCTAGACCCGATGTGCGGCATCGGCACCACCCTGGTCGAGGCCGTCCACGCCGGACGCGACGCCTTCGGCATCGAGTACGAGCCGCAATGGTCGAACATCGCCGACGCCAACATCCGCCACGCCCACGACCAGGGCGCCAGCGGACGCGCATCGGTCATCCGCGGCGACGCGACCCGGCTGATGTCCCTCGTTCCGAAAGCTCTCACCGGGCAGGTGGCGCTCGTGGTCACCTCGCCGCCGTATGGGCCGACCGTCCACGGCCTCGTCCGCCCCGGCGAGCACGGGGTCGTCAAGTACGACGACCGGTACAACGACGGCGAGGACCGGGGCAACCTCGCCTACCGCGACCTGACCGGCCTCGCCGACGGCTTCGCCCAGATCCTGGCCGGCTGCGCCGCCCTGCTGCGACCCGGCGGCGTCGTCGTGGTCACCGCCAGGCCGTGGCGCAAGCGCGGCGAGCTGGTCGACCTGCCCAGCGCCGTCATCGCCGCCGGGCTGCGCGCCGGGCTCGTGCCGATCGAGCGGTGCGTCGCCCTGCTAGCCGCGGTCCGTGACGGGCAGCTCGTCGCCCGCCCGTCGTTCTTCCAGCTCCAGCAGGTCCGCAAGGCCCGCTCGTCCGGGGTGCCGATGCACCTCATCGCGCACGAGGACGTCCTGATCTTCGCCAAGCAGGCGCCGCCGCAGGACGGAACCGAGGTGGTCGTGTGAGCGCACCCACCCACCGCTACCTGTCCCTGGGCGCCGGCGTGCAGAGCTCCACGCTCCTGCTGCTCGCCGCCCACGGCGCGATCCCCGGGTTCGACGCGGCGATCTTCGCCGACACCGGCTGGGAGTCGGCAGCAGTCTACCGGCATCTGGACCGCCTGACCGGCATCGCGCGGCAGGCCAGCATCGAGGTCGTGCGCGTCAGCACCGGTGACATCCGGGCTGACGCGCTCGACCCAGGCCACAGGTTCGCCTCCATGCCCCTGTTCACCCTGGGACCCAACGGTGAGCGGGGCATGGCCCGCCGGCAGTGCACCGGCGAGTACAAGATCAAACCGATCAAGGCGGAGGTGCGGCGCCGGCTGGGCTACCCGCACCCGACGCGAGTGCCGGCCGGGGTTTGGGTGGAGGTCGCGATCGGGATCAGCCTCGATGAGATCGGCCGGGCCCGTGACTCCGACGTCGCCTACATGCGCAACGTGCACCCGCTGCTCGACCTGGGCTGGCGGCGCACCGACTGCCTGCGCTTCCTGGCCGAGCACGGTCTCGCCGACACCCCGAAGTCGTCGTGCGTGGGCTGCCCGTTCCACGACGACGGCTTCTGGCTCGCCATGCGCGAGCACAGCCCGCAGGAGTGGGCCGACGCGGTCGCCTTCGACCGCGCCATCCGCAACGGCTCCGCGCGGGCCAACGCCGACGGGCACCCGCTGCGCGGGCAGTTCTTCCTGCACCGCCAGCGGGTGCCGCTCGACGAGGTGCAGCTGCGCCCACGCCCCCGACCAGGGGATGCGCCGGGCTGTGGGCCGTGGACCTGCCCCCACGACGAGCCGGCGACAGCGGACGCCGGGCGCGGGGAGGTGGCGTGAGCATTGCCCACACCACCGCCCCCCGGATCGGATCGGTCTGCACCGGCTACGGCGGGCTCGACATGGCCGTCGAACTGGTGCTCGGCGGCCAGCTCGCCTGGTACGCCGAGACTGACCGGCACGCCGCCACCGTCCTCGCCCACCACTGGCCCGACGTCGACAACCTCGGCGACATCCGCACCGTCGACTGGACGCAGGTCGCGCCCGTCGACATCGTCACCGCAGGATTTCCCTGCCAGGACATCAGCAACGCCGGAAAACGCGTCGGTATCACCGGCGAGCACTCCAGCGTCTGGAACCACGTCGCCGCAGCCGTTCGCGTCCTTCGACCGCGGCTGCTCTTCGTGGAGAACGTCGCTGCCCTCCTGCGGCGAGGACTCGACGTCGTCCACGCCGATCTGGCCGCGATCGGGTACGACACGAGCTGGCTATGCCTACGCGCATCCGACGTCGGTGCCGCTCACCGCAGGGACCGGCTGTTCCTGCTTTATCTGGACACTCTCGCGCAGTCGTGATGGAGATCACGGGTCGTTGACGTTCACGACGCCGGGTTGAACAGTTTCCAGTGCCCCTCGGAGATGACCTCGACGCCGCTGTCGGTCACTTTGATGG
>NZ_LEKG01000187.1:0-14976 GCF_001029515.1 Micromonospora sp. RV43
GTCCGAGGACGCCGGGGTCGGCTGTGCGGGCACCTGCGCCCCGCGGGCCGTGCCAGCGGGGCGCGGCCCGTCCGGTGCCCCCGTGCCTGCGGAGTCCTGCCCGTCCGGGCCAGCGGGGCGCGGCCCGTCCGGTGCCCCCGTGCCTGCGGAGTCCTGCCCGTCCGGTCCGGCCGGCTTTCCGGCCTCCCCCGGGTCGCCGGCACCGTCACCGTCCGCACCGTCACGGTCCGCACCGTCACCGGCCGAGCCGTCGGCGGCCGAGCCGTCGCCCGCCGACCGACCACCACCCGCACCGTCGCCACCCGCACCGTCGCCGGCCGGGCCGCCGGCCGCGCCGCCCCTGGAGGAGTCGTCCGGGCCGCCCGGTGGGACCGCGCCCGTCTCGCCGCCGCCACGCCCGCTGTCGGGCACCGTACGGTCGGTGGAGTGGTCGAGCACCCGCAGCGCCGCCAGGGCCGCCATGGGCACCACGAGGGCCGCCGCCGCGCCGGCCACGTCCAGCGCCGACCCGCCGAGGAGGCCGCCCAGCCCGACGGCCACGCCGGTGCCGGCCATCGCCGCCCGGATCGCCGGGTAGATGCCGAACAGCCGCATCAGCCCGCCCCAGGGCTGGAGCAGCGCGAGCCAGACCAGCGCGGCCCCGGCCAGGGCCAGCACGGTCAGTGGGCTGTTCACCAGCGTCTGGATGTTGGAGCTGCTGGACCGGTGCACGGTGAGCCCGCCGGTGCCGTCGCCCACAGCGGCCAGGAACCGGCCCAGGCTGCCCCGCTCGTCCGCGGGACGGCCGAGGTCGACCAGGGCGAAGCCGACGGTGACCGCCAGCGCGGCCATTGTCGCCCAGGCCAGCCGGCTCACTGTCAGCCAGCCGCCGCTGCAGATCGCGGCCGCGACGCTGACCCCGGCGGTGAGCGCGATCGCGCCGATCGAGTCGGCCCCCAGGTACGGGCTGCCCACTATCACCACGGCGAGCCCGCCGACCGTCACCATCACCATCGGCCGCCAGCCCTTGCGGAACCGCTGGGCGAGCCAGCCGCCGCACAGCAGCGCCCCGGCGATGAACACGCCCAGCCCGACGGTGCCGAGCCCGGCGTACCGGCCACCCTCCAGCGCCGAGTAGCCGACCACGCCGTTGAGCTGCAACCGGGAGCCGGTGAGCACGTCCACTCCGACGACGAGCGTGGCCAGCCCGGCGACCGCCCCGAGCGGACCGAGCGTGCGCTCGTGTCCGGGACTGAACCGGACCGCGGCGGTGCCGCCGACGATGAGCAGCGCGGTCACCGAGGCGTACCAGAGGCCCGCGTGGTCGCCGCGCCACCAGGGCACGGCGTCGGCGAGCAACGCTGCGGGCACTGCCAGCGCGGCGGCGATCAGCAGCAGCTCCACCACCGCCACGATCCGCGGCGACACCGGTTCCGGCCCGTGCGGTCCGGCGAGCCGGCGGGCGCGGCGCAGCAGCGGCAGCACCGCCACCGCGAGGGCGAGCTGGGCGGCGGCGAGCAGCGTGAAGAACCAGCCGGCGACGCGGCGCTGGGCGGCTGCCTCCCGGTCCGCGTCGGCCGGCGCCTCGATCGCGGCCCGCAGGTCGTCCGGCCGGTCGTCGACAGTCACCGCGGGCCGGCCGAGGAACGCCCGTTCCGGCATCGGTTTGTCGAGCACGGCGAGCACGGTCGGGGCCAGGTCGATCAGTTGCAGGTAGCCGGACCGGGCGGTGCTGGGCGAGGTCAGCCAGCCGCCCTCCCAGCCGGGTCCGTCGGCGATGGCGACGTGCAGCCGCGCCGGGGAGTCGGTGTCGGACACGCCCGCGACGAGCACCAGCGAGCGCGGCGGCCGGGCGGCGAGCACCCGGGCCAGCCGGGCGTCGGCCTGCCGCGCCTGGGCGGCCCGTACCTCCGGGTCGTCGTCGTCGACGGTGCCGACGTCGACGATGCTCAGCACGCAGGAGCCGAGCAGTTCCGCCGGCTTCTCCGGGAGCGTGGGCGCGTACCTGTCGACCCGGCCGAACGGGCGGGCGGCGGCCACGGCGGCACCCGGGCCGACGGCCACCGAGCAGCGCACCGACTCGGCCAGCGCGCCGGGTGTGGCGCCCCAGGAGAGCTGCTCCTGGTTGTGCGCCACCGCGCTGGGCTGGTCGGGCAGGTTCGCGCCGATGCCGTCGGGCCGCTCGACTGTCACACCGGTGGCCGGGCAGCCACCGCCCGGGCGGGCGCCGGGCCAGGCGGCGAAGTTCCCCGCGCCGAGCGTGAGCCAGCCGTCGACCGGGCAGGTGGGGCGGTGCGCGGAGCGTACCGAGAGCGACCCGATCGCGCCCTGCTCGGCCATCCGCCACAGCGTCGGCGTGTTCTCCGGGTCGACGTCGTCCCACCGCAGGCCCGCCGCGCCGACGAGCACCACGAAGTCGGCGCCGGGCCGGGCCGCACCCTCGTCCGGGCGGGCGGAGAGCGCGGTGATGCCCAGCGCCACCACGACCAGCGTCAGCAGCACCGGGGTCAGTCTGCGCAGCATCAGCGGTTCCCGGTGGAGAGCTGGGGTGTCAGCTCGGCGTAGAGGCCGGCGAGCGCGGCCACGGTGTCCGCCTCGGTGGGCCAGGTCGCGGCCCGCGCCAGGCCGCGACGGCCCAGATCGGCCCGGCGTACGGGGTCGTCGAGCAGGTCACGCACGGCCGCGTCGACGGCGTCCACGTCGCCCGGCGGCACCAGCACCGCCGCGTCGCCGACCAGGTCCGGCAGCCCGCCGACGGCGGTCGCGACGAGCGGTACGCCCGCCCGCAGCGCCTCCTGCGCGAACAGCTGGCGGGCCTCCCAGTCGCTCGTCACCACCGCCAGGTCGGCGGCGCCCAGCAGGTCCGCCACGTCGGTACGGTGCCCGAGCAGCGTCACCGGCGCGCGGGCGGCCGAGATCCGGGCGGCCAGCGGCAGGTACGCCGGACCGCTGCCGGCGATCACCACGAGCGGGGCGGGAGTACGGGTCCGCCAGCGGGCGGCGGCGTCGATCAGCACGTCGTACCGCTTCTGCGGGTGCAGCCGGCCCACCGAGAGGATCAGCTGCTGGTCGGCGGCGACCGCGAACTCGGCGCGTACCGCGCCGGCGCGGCGACCGGGGCCAGGCGGGCGTCGGCGGCGCCGAGCGCGGCGGCGCGGTCGACCAGGTCGGCGGAGGCGCCCAGCGCGACCCGCACGGACCGGGCGACGACCCGCTCGACCAGCCGGGACACCGCGCCGCGCAGGCCACCGGCGAGGACCGCGTTGTGCCAGGTGACGACCAGCGGCGCGGCGGGACGGGCGAGCGCGGCCACCAGGCCGGCGCGCAGCCCGTGCGCGTGCACCACGTCGACGGGTGTGTCAGCGAGCGCCCGGCGCAGCGCGGTGACCGCGCGCGCGTCGCCCGGCGTGGGGCTGGCCGGGATCTCCACCGGCGTGAACCGGGCCCCGGCGCCGGTGAAGTCGAACTGTTCCTCGGTGGCGGCCGGGCCGCAGACCAGCACGGACGCGCCGGCCTCGGTCAGCCCACGGGTGATCGAGCGCACGTGCTGCCCGACCCCGCCGGTGCTGGAGGCGAGCACCAGGGCCACCGACCCGGGCCAGCGCGGTGCCGGCGAGGCGTCCGTCATGAGGAAACGGTCTCCCTTCCGTCACCCCGCTCGCCGGGGTGCTGCTGCGCCGGCGGGCCGTCGTCCCCACCGGCCGGGCGTCGCCGGCGCAGCCGGCGGGTCACGGTCGCGAGCAGCGGCCGCAGGTCGCGGGCGTCGGTCAGCCAGGCGACGGCGAGGAACAGGACACCGACCACGACCCCGGACAGCATGCCCTGCGCGAGGGCCCACGGTGTCGTCGGGGTGCCGTCACCGAGCCCGGCGAGTCCCGCCGAGACGGCCGCTCCGCCGGCTCCGGCGACGACGGCCGCGAGCAGCCCGGCGGCGCCGGCCCGGCCGACACCGGCCAGCGCCTCGCCACCGGCGGCCCGCCGGACCGCGGCGATCAGCAGCACGCCGAGCAGCAGCATGCCGGCCGAGGTCGCCAGCGTCACCGCGAGCACCCGGTCGGCCAGCGGCGCCACCTGGGCGGACACCACGGCGAGCGCGGGCACGCTGAGCCAGCCGAGCGCGGTGGCGACGGTGGCCGCGCGGGTCTCGCCGCGGGCGTACAGCGCACGGGTGAGGACCGCGAACAGGCCGTAGCCGACCAGGCCGGGCGCGAACCCGGCGATCCCGACCGCCGCGGTACGCGCGTCGAGCGGGTCGGCGAAGAAGAAGTGCCCGACCGGGATCGCGGTGCCGACGAGCGCGGCGGCGCCGAGGAGGCTGAGCAGCACGACGCCGCGTACCGCCGGGGCCAGGGTCTCCCGGTAGGCGCGCTCGTCGCCGGTGGCCCGGGCCGCGACGAGCGTCGGGTACGCGGCCACCGCCAGCGGAACCGCCAGCACCGCCCAGGGCAGGAAGTAGACGGTCTGGGCGAGGTTGTAGACGACGACATCGCCGGTGCGACCGTAGGTGACCTGGTTGAGCGCGACCACCAGGGCGATCTGCTGGGCGGTCACGGTGACCACCCCGGCGAGCGCCAGACCGCCGACCCGGGCGCGGGCGTCGGCCGGGAACCGGTAGCCGGGCCGGATCCGCAGCCGTAGCCGGCGCACCGGGATCAGCAGCGACAGCGAGAGCATCACCACGCCGAGCGTGGTGCCGGCGGACAGCAGCAGCTCGCCGCCGCGTCCGGCCTCCCCGATCGTGGCCTGCCGCCCCTCGGCGGCGGTGAACCCGAGGTAGACGGCGATGACCGTGACGCTGGACAGCAGCGGCGCGATCACCGGCCAGGCGAAGCGGCGGTGCGCCTGAAGCACGCCGGTCAGCACGATGCCCACGCCGTACAGCGGCAACTGCGGTGCGAAGACCCGCAGCATCCGCGCCCCGGAGGCCTGCTGCGTCTCGCTGAGACCGTTCCCGATCAGGGCGGGCAGCGGGTCGGCGAACACCGCCAGCAGCACCGCCAGCGGGACCAGCAGGCTCAGCGTCCAGGTCAGCAGCGCGCCGGTGGTGGCGGCCACCGCGCGCCTGTCACCCGCCTCGACGGCGCCTGCGAGCAGCGGTACGACGAGACTGGCGAGCGCCCCACCGGCGACGATCTCGAAGATGAAGTTCGGGACGTAGTTCGCCACCAGGTAGGCGCTGCCGAGGTCGGTGGGGCCCAGCATCCAGGTGAACACGGCGGTACGGCCGAAGCCGGCGAGCCGGCTGAGGACGGTGAGGACGGCGATGAGGGCGGCCGCCCCGGCGACCCGGCCGGCGGCGGCGAGAGGAGCCGGTTTCGTCACGTCAGTCCGGGAGCCGGCCCAGC
This sequence comes from Micromonospora sp. RV43, assembly GCF_001029515.1. Lineage (NCBI taxonomy): Bacteria > Bacillati > Actinomycetota > Actinomycetes > Micromonosporales > Micromonosporaceae > Micromonospora > Micromonospora sp. RV43. The sequence goes on from NZ_LEKG01000187.1 coordinate 5,325, forward strand.
TCGTCGAGGTGCCGCAGCCCCGGCGTGGACGCGATGACCTGGGTGAAGCTGACCTTCTCGCTGGCGGCGGTGAGCGCGGCGAGCACGGCCAGCACGCCGGCCCGGCCCAGCGGCCCGGTACGCGCGGCGAGGCTCACCCCGAGCAGCGCGCCGAGCGCGTTGGCGCCGCTGTCGCCCACCATCACGCGCTCGCCGAGATCGTCGCCGACCAGTGCGGCCGAGGCGCCCACGGCGCCCGCGGCGACGCCGCCGTACGGGCCGGTGGTCAGCGGCGCGCCGAGCAGCATGCCGGACTTCAACGCCCGGCCGGGCCGCAGGTCGAGCAGGTTGACCAGGTTCGCGGTGCCGGCCACCACGCCGGCGCCGAGCAGCACGTCGAGCCCTCGGCCGAACGCCCCGGCGCGCCGGCGGCGCGGGTGCGCGGCGACCCGCCGGTCGGCGGCGAGCAGCGCGGCGGCGCCCAGCCCGGCCACGCCCACCCCGGCGACCTTGACCATCCCGGCGGTGACCTGACCCTCGCGCAGCGCGGCGAGATGCCCGGCGAACCCCTTCGCGGCCTTCTGTTCGGGGCGGGCGCCGACCACGTCGTCGTAGAGGCCGACAGCGCCCGCGCCGAGCCCGGCGACGAGCGCGGCGGCGCCGGCCGGGGCGCTGCCGGCACCCAGCGCGGCCCCGGTCGCCGCGCCGACGGCCAAAGCCGGACCGGCGGCCAGGGTCACCGTGCGGCCCCGGTAGTTGGTGCGCTCCAACGCCGGCCCGCCCGGCGACGTACGCGTCTGACGCAGCACGTAGCGGGCGGCCAGCGCTCCCGCGCCCACGGCCAGCAGCCGACCCAGTCTCACGGGACCTCCTCGATCCGGACTTCGAACGCGACGCGGGCACGGACCGGGCGGCCCGGAGCGGTCACCGGGGCAGTGTAGGCACCCGGGCGGCGGCGTTGTCGCCCACGCCGTACTGGCCGGTCTTCTTCTCGGTGAGCTGCTGCGCCAGGGCGAGGCTGGTGACCAGCTGGCCCTGCACGGTGTTGGCGTTGTCGACGGTGGAGATGGTCTGCGACAGCACCGGGTCGCCGCGGACCACGGAGACGAGGTTGCCGCCGGTCGAGCCCATGCCGGCGACCACGAGCGCGCCGGCCCGGTCGAACTGCTCGGCGATCTTCACCACCGACTCGTCCTTCTTCGCCGAGTCCTTGTCCACGTACGGCTGGCCGGTGACCATCACCACCGCCTCGGCGGCGGTGGAGATCCGGTCCGCCGGGGTGAGGTAGCCGGCGGTGGCGTACTGCTCCAGCACGGCGCGCCGGTCGGCGTCGCTGACCGGCGGGCTCCCGGCCGGGCGGTCCACCAGCACGTTGGCCAGCAACGCGCTGGAGGTCTCCACGCCGTGCCCGTTACCGGGCAGGTTGCCGGTGGGGGCGCTGTTCGGGCGGGCGGCGGTGACCGCCAGCTCCAGCAGGTTGTTGTTGCTGTCCGGGTTGACGAACTTGTCCTGCACGGCGATGCGGCCGGTGACGTCGGCGCCGGCGGTCTGGAGCATCTTCACCACGCCCTCGGCCTGGTCCCGGCCGCTGGGCAGGGTGAGCACCAGCACCCGGCGGCCGGTCAGCTTGCCGGGCAGGACGAGCTGGGCCATCTCGGCGGCGAAGTCCTCCTCGGTCTCCAGCTGCTTCTGCATGCTGTTGACCGACTGGCGCATCAGCGAGTTGTCCTTGCGCAGGCCGTTGACGTTCTCCCGGAGCGAGTCGGCGACCGGCCCGTTGAGGGCGGCTGTGCCGACCACCAGGCCGATCGCCAGCGCCAGGAACACCGCGGTCAGGGACACCACGTGGTAGCGAAAGTTGATCACGCTTGCAGCCTCTTGATCGTCGGGGAGCTAGAAGAGCTGGCCGAGCTGGAACACGAAATTGTCCCACCATTCGGAGACCACGCCCAGATACGCCTTCCCGACGGTGGAGACCGCCACCGCGGAGGCCATCGCGGCCACCGCCGACAGGACCAGCAGCAGCAGCGACGACCCGGAGATGCTCTGCCGGTAGAGCCGGCTGACACCCTTGGCGTCGACCAGCTTGCCACCGACCTTCAGCCGGGTCAGGAACGTCGACGCCATGCCGCCGCGCCCCTTGTCGAGGAACTCCACCAGGGTGGCGTGCGTGCCGACCGCCACCAGCAGCGACGCGCCCTTCTCGTCGGCCAGCAGCATGGCCAGGTCCTCGCTGGTGGCCGCCGCCGGGAAGGTGATCGCCGGTACGCCGAGCCCGTTGACCCGGGCCAGGCCCGGCGCCCGCCCGTCCGGGTAGGCGTGCACGATCACCTCGGCGCCGCAACGCAGCACGTCGTCGGTGACCGAGTCCATGTCCCCGATGATCATGTCTGGGGTGTAGCCCGCCTCGACCAGCGCGTCGGCGCCGCCGTCCACGCCGATGAGCACCGGCTTGAACTCCCGGATGTACGGGCGCAGCACGTCCAGGTCGGCCTTGTAGTCGTAGCCGCGCACCACGATCAGGCAGTGCCGGCCCTGGATCTGGGTCTGGATCTCCGGTACGCCGACGCCGTCGAGCAGCAGGTCGCGTTCCTGGCGCAGGTAGTCCATCGTGTTGGCGGCGAACGCCTCCAACTGCACCGACAGGCCCTCCCGGGCGTCGGCCATCGACTTGGCCACTGTTTCGGTGTCCTGCAACGAGCCGTGCGCGACCGGATCGTCGCCGACGAAGACGGTGTTGCCCTCGATGCGGACCCGGTCGCCCTCGCGGACCTGCTCGAAGACGCTCTCGCCGAGGTCGTCCAGCAGCGGGATGCCGGCCGAGACCAGCACCTCCGGGCCGAGGTTGGGGTAGCGGCCGGAGACCGACGGCTTGGCGTTGAGGACCGCCGCCACACCCACCGCGACGAGCGAGTCGGCCGCCACCCGGTCCAGGTCGACGTGGTCGATGACCGCGATGTCGCCGGGTCGCAGCCGCCCGACCAGCCGTTTCGTCCGGCGGTCGAGGCGCGCGGTGCCGACGATGGAGCCCGGCTCCGGGTTCCGGCTCCGGCGCAGTGTGGGTAGACGCATCGTGACCATCCTGGCATGTGAGGCAGGTTTTGCTGTCGCGACATGCCTGAGCAGGGCCGCCTACCCAGGGAAGCACACCGGAACCCGCGCCGGTGTGCTTGCGCTCACAATCGGGGTATCACGGACGCCTTTCCTTGGCCGCCACGGCCAGGAGCTCCTCGGCATGGGCGATACCCAGATCCGAGTCCGGCAAACCGGCGAGCATCCGGGCCAGTTCCCGGGCGCGCTCGGTGTCCTCCACCACGCGCACCCCGCTCGTGGTGACCGCTCCCCCGGTGTCCTTGGCCACCACCAGGTGCCGGTCGGCGAACGCGGCGACCTGCGGCAGGTGCGTGACCACGAGCACCTGGTGACTGCGGGCCAGCCGGGCCAGCCGACGGCCGATCTCCACCGCGGCCTGGCCGCCGACACCGGCGTCGACCTCGTCGAACACCAGCGTGGGCGGGCCGCCGGAACCGGCGAAGACCACCTCGATGGCGAGCATCACCCGGGACAGCTCACCTCCGGACGCGCCCTTCTGCAACGGCAGCGCCGGTGCGCCCGGGTGCGCCAGCAGCCGCAGCTCCACCTCGTCGGCGCCGTCCGCGCCGACGCCGGTCTCGACGCCGTTGACAGGCAGGCTCGGCTCGGACCGGCCCGCCGGTCGCGGCAGCACCGCCACCTCGATGCGGGCGTGCGGCATCGCCAGCCCGGCGAGCTCGACTGTCACCTCCTCGGCGAAGCGGACCGCCGCCTCCCGCCGGGACGCCGACACCCGGCCGGCCAGGTCGGCCACCTCACCGGCGAGCCGGGTCGCCTCGCGGTCCAGCTCGTCCAGCAGCTCGTCGGAGGTGTCCAGATCGGACAGCCGCGTGCGGGCCCGCTCGGCCCACGCCACCACGCCGTCGACGTCGTCGGCGTACTTGCGGGTGAGCGCGCGCAGCGCGGCCCGCCGCTCGTAGACGGTCTGCAGGCGCGCCGGGTCGGCGTCCAGCGCGGCCAGGTAGGCCGACAGCTCCGCGGCCACGTCGGTGACGAGCGTGGCCGCCTCCTCCAGCCGGGCCGCCAGCTCACCCAGCGCCGGGTCGGTGCCGGCCTGCGCCTCCAGCGTGCGCCGCGCGGTGCCGAGCAACACCGTCGCGTCCGGCGTCTCGTCGGTCGCCTCGACACCGCCGGCCACGCACTGCTGCGCCACCTGCGCGGCGGTACGCAGCCCCTCGGCGTGCTCCAGCCGCTGCGCCTCGGCCTTCAGCTCGTCGTCCTCCCCCGGCTGCGGGTCGACCCGGGTGATCTCGTCCAGGCCCAGCCGCAGCAGGTCGGCCTCCTGGTTGCGCTCGCGGGCGTTGCGCCGCCGGTCGGCCAGGTCGTCGACGACGGTGCGCCACCGGGCGTACGTCTCGCGCAGCGCGTCGAGCAGCTTCTCGTGCTCGGGCCCGGCGAACCGGTCGAGCGAGGCACGCTGCTCGGCCGGGCGCAGCAGCCGCAGCTGGTCGGACTGGCCGTGCACTGCGAGCACCTGCTCGCCGACCTCGCCGAGCGTGGACACCGGCATGGCGCGCCCGCCCAGGTGCGCCCGGGAGCGGCCCTCGATGGTCACGGTGCGGCTGAGCAGCAGCGAGCCGTCCTCGTCGGGCTCGCCGCCTGCATCGAGGATGCGGGCGTGCACCGCCTCGGCCACCCGGCCGCTCAGGCGCAGCCGGCCCTCCACCGCCGCGCGGCCCGGCTGGGCGCGCACCCGGCCGGCGTCGGCGCGGCCGCCGAAGAGCAGGCCGAGGCCGGTCACCACCATGGTCTTGCCGGCGCCGGTCTCGCCGGTGATGACGTTCATCCCCGCGGCCAGCGGCAGCGTGGTGTCCTCGATGACGCCCAGTCCGGTGATGCGCAGCTCTTCCAGCACAGCACCCGACAGTAGCCCCGCCGTGTGACAGTTGACCAGCCGGCAGGGCGAGCCGCAGGCACCCGTACAGTTCAGCCCCGTGCTGGAGGAGATCGGCCTGACCCCGGACGAGGAGGAGCTCTACCGCAGCCTGGTACGGGCGAACACGGCCCGGGCCGGTGAGCTCGCACAGCGGCTGGGACGGCCCCGCGCGGAGGTCACCGCCCGGCTGGACGCCTTGCGGGACAAGGGTCTCGTGCTGCCGACCGGGCCGGAACCGGACGCGCCGCTGCGGCCGCTCGCGCCGGACGTGCCGTTGGGCGAGGCGCTGCTGCGCCGCCAGTCCGCGCTGGAGGAGGCCCGCGCCGCTGTCAGCCGGCTCGCCGAGGACTACCGGGCCGGGATGCGCCGCCACGACGCCGCGCACCTGGTCGAGGTGGTCACCGGCGCGCGAGGGCTGCGGGAGCGGCTGCGCGAGCTGCAGAACGGCGCGCGCGAGGAGGTGCTCTGGTTCTGCCGGGCGAACCCGCTGGCGATGCCCGGACCGGAGAACGTCGAGGAGTTCGACGCGCTCGCCCGCGGCGTGCGCTACCGGGCCATCTACGAACGGGCCATGCTGCTGGAGCCGGGCGCGCTCGCGGACGTGGAGCGGGGCGTACGCGCCGGGGAGCAGGCCCGGGTGCTGGACCGGCTGCCGGTGCGACTGGCCGTGGTGGACGGTCGTACCGCGGTGTGCCCGCTGGTGCCCGACCGCGACGGCGGGGAGCCGACAGCCGCGGTGATCGGCCGCAGCCAGTTGCTGGACGCCCTGCTGGCGCTCTTCGAGAGCCACTGGCTGATGGCGACGCCGCTCGGCACGCCCGCCGACCGGGCCGCCACCGGCTACCAGCCCGACGGCGACGAGGCGCGGCTGCTGTCGCTGTTCGTCGCCGGGGTGCCGGACAAGTCGATCGCGTCACAGCTCGGGGTGAGCCGGCGTACCGTGCAGCGGCGGCTGGCCGACCTGATGGCCGCCGCCGGTGTGGACACCCGGCCCGGGCTGGCGTTCCAGGCCGCCCGGCGCGGCTGGATCTGACCGGGGCCGGGGCGGGACGGCCCCAGGACCGCCCCGCCCCGGCGTCTCATCGCAGCCCGTACGCGTCGATCACGGTCTGCGTCACGGTGCTGCCGGACCGGTCCCACGCCGAGACGCGCAGCGACACCGTGCCGCGCCCGGCCGGCACCTCGGCGGTGAACCGGGTGCCGGAGCCGCGTACCGGCGCCGTACGCCAGGTGCGTCCGCCGTCGAACGACACCTCGGCGCGTACCGTCGTGCCGGCCGGCGCGGGCAGGCCGGCCGGGTGGCGCAGCGTCAGCCCGACGGTGTGCTTCCGCCTGCCGGGCACCTCGCCGCGCAGGTCGGCCGGCACCCGGTAGTCGACCTGGAGCAGCGGCAGCGGCCGGGCCGCGTCACCGGACGGGCGGGCCGAGGTGAACTCCCACGCCGTCTCGGTACGGGTCGCCCACCGCCATTCCGCCGACGACCGTGCCGTCGTCACGTCGAGGCGGTAGCGGGCCGGACCGGCGGTGGCAGGCACCGGCGCCCAGCCGGCGGACAGGTCGGCGATCTGTCCGCCGTCCCGGCTGACCCGGCGGGTCACCGTGTCCTGCTCCTCGGACCGGTTGTCCACGCCGGCATGACCGTCGGCGTCGACGAACTCGGCCACCCGCAGGTCGAGCGTGTCAGCGGTCCGGCTCGGCGCGGCCGCACCGGCCGGCACGGCGGGACGTACCAGCGGCGTGTGCCACGACTCGGTGGTCCGGTCGGTGGCCGCGTAGCGCCGGGGCCGGTCGGACAGGCCGCCGGTCAGCGTCCCCATGGTGGAGAACATCAGCCGGTGCAGCACCCGGTGCTGCCACCACGAGTCACCGGAGCTGACGAACTCCCGCCGGGTCGTCCCGGTACGCACCATCCGCTGGTCGTCGTTCCAGGAGAACTCCTGCCAGGGCCGCCACCCGAACCGCTGCTCGGTGGCCCAGTCCAGGCCGCCGGTGTCGCCGTAGCGCGCGGTCACCTCGGCCGTGTTCGCGGCGGTGACCCGGTGGAGGATCCGCTCCGGCACCCGGCCCTTCGACACCTGGAACACGTCGTAGAGGTACGGGCTGTCCACGGTGAGCGTCAGGTCCATCCGGGCCCGGCCGGTACGCGCCGCCGCGAGCATCCGCTGCCCGTCGTCGTACGCCACCGCGAGCGCCGGTGCCGGCAGCCGCTCCCCGGTCGGACGCCACACCGTCCACGCGCTCTGGTCCGCCGGCCGGACGATCAGCACCGCCTTCGCGCCGGCTGCCGCCGCGGCGGCCACCTGTTCCTCCTCGGACCGGTCCGCGGACGCGGTGAGCAGCGCCGCCGCGCCCCGCACGCCGGCCAGCTCACCGGGTGCGCCGGTGCCGGCGGCGACCAGGCGCAGCCGCTGCCGCCCGGCCGGGGCCGGTGACTGACCCATCAGGTTGACGTCCAGCGCGCCGGACACGCCGCTGACGTCGATGTCGACCATCGGTGCGACGAGTTGCCAGCGCGAGGAGAACTCGAACTCGCCGTGGCGCACCTGCCGGGTCGGGGTGACGTTGAGCTGCTGCACGGTGCTGAACGTCATCACGCCGTGGTCGACCTGCCGGCCGTTGCCGAACACCCGGTGCTGGTAGAAGCTCAGGACGGCCCGCTGCTCGGACGGTTTCGGCGTCTCGATCCGTACCGGCGTGCCGCGCCGCGGGTCGAGCACCACCGTGAGGTCCCGGTCCACTGTCAGCTCCGGGTCGGTGACCAGGGTGAGCTGCTCGTCCAGCGGCGCGCCGTGCTCGATCAGCGCGTGCAGCAGGTACGGACCCTCCTCCACCTGGATCCGCCACTCGTCGCCGACGCCGAGCCAGCCCATCGCGTCCGACTCCGGGTGCTCGCCGAACAGCGTCACCACCGGCGACGATCCGGGCCGCCCGGCCGGGTCCAGCGCGCGCAGCGTCACGGTGTGCTGCGGGCCGCTGAGCGTGAGCCCGACCGCGGTCCGCACCGTCACGCCGTCCGTGCCGGTGGCGACCAGCCAGCCGCCGTGCGGGCCCCGGTCCAGCCGGGCCGGGTCGGCGCGCAGCGGCACGTCCACACCGCCGCCGGCCGGCACCGTCACCGTGCCGGCGTCGAGTGTCAGGCCGTCGGTCTCGGCCGCGCCGCTGTCCAGGTTGCGCAGCTCCAGCGCCAGACGCAGCGTCTGCGCGGCTTCGGTGCCGTTGACGTAGCGCACCGTCCGGGTCGCGGCCGGCCCGCCGGTGGTCAGCCGGCCGAAGTCGGCGGTGGCCGTGCCGTACACCCGCTGGCGCAGCGCCCGGGCCACGTCGACCCGCCCGGCGCCCTGCTCGAACACCGTCGCGCCGGTGCTCGGGCGGGTGGTGCTGACCAGCGCGTCCTTCAGTTGCGCGGCGCTCCACCCGGGGTGCTCCTGGGCGAGCACCGCGGCCGCGCCGGCGACGTGCGGCGTGGCCATCGAGGTGCCCGAGGCGCGGGTGTACGCGTCGTCCACAGGCGTACCCATGGTGGTGCCGGCGGCGCGGGCGGCGACGATGCCGACGCCCGGCGCGGTGATCTCCGGCTTCAGGCCGTTGTCGCCCAGGCGCGGGCCGCGGCTGGAGAAGTCGGCGAGCACGTCGTCGCGGTCGACGGCGCCGACGGTGAGCGCGGCGGTGGCCGCGCCGGGCGAGCCGACGCTGCGCGGCTCACCGTCGTTGCCGGCGGCGATCACGAACAGCGCGCCGGTTTCGGCGGTGAGATCGTTCACGGCCTGGCTCATCGGGTCGGTGCCGTCGGTGGGCCGCGCCGCCGAGGCTCATGCTGACCACCTTGGCGCCGGAGCGCGCGGCCCACTCCATGCCGGCGATGATGCCGGAGTCGTAGCCGGAGCCGGAGTCGTCGAGCACCTTGCCGACCAGCAGCCGCGCGCCGGGCGCGACACCCTTGCGCAGCCCTGCGGAGGCCGCGCCGCTGCCGGCGACGGTGGCCGCCACGTGGGTGCCGTGGCCGTGGCCGTCCCGGGCGCTGCCGCCGCCGGTGAAGTCGCGCGCCTCGGCGACGCGGCCGGCCAGGTCGGGGTGGTCGGCGTCCACGCCGGTGTCGAGCACCGCGACCCGCACGCCGGCGCCGTCGCGCCCGGCCGCCCACGCGGCGGGCGCACCGATCTGCGGGACGCTGTGCTCCAGCGCCACCCGGGCCCGCCCGTCCAGCCACACGCGCTCCACGCCCGCGCCGAGCCGGACCGGTCCGGCACCCGCGGTGCGGGCCTGCGGCGTCTCCCGCAGCGACGTCCACAGCGCGCCCAGGTCGTCCTTGTCGACACGCAGCGCGGCGCCGTTGATGCTGGACAGCGGACGGGACTCGGCGGCGACGGCGAGGGGGCGCACCCGCCCGGCGGCCGGTTCCCGGTAGCGCACGATCAGCGGCAGCGCCGTGAGGCCCGCGTCGCCGTAGCCCTGCTCGGCCAGTTCCTGCACGTCGAACAGGTCCGGGTCGAGCACGCCCGCCGACACGTACGGCACGACGTCGGCGGGGAGCACCCGCAGCCCGCCGTCGGCCTGCGTGGTCTGGAAGACGATCCGGTCCCGGCCCGGCCCGGGGTGGACAGTGGCGGCGATCCGGCCCGGCGCGGCCTGGACCAGCTCGACCTGGTCGCCGGTGATCAGCGTGACGCGGGCGGGCGGCGCGCCCGGGGCGGATGTGCCCGGGGG
>NZ_LEKG01000188.1:0-14939 GCF_001029515.1 Micromonospora sp. RV43
TGGGGTGCCTTCGCGGGGGTCGTCGTCAGTGACGACGTACGCCTCGTTGAGCGCTCGGCCGCGGGTGAGCATGACGTAGACGCGGGCGAGGGAGGTGTTGTCGTCGATGAGCGCGCGGGCGGTGTGGACGGTCTGTCCTTGGACCGAGTCGACGGTTTGGGCGTACGCGAGGTGGGTGTGCTGGGCGGTGTAGGCGGCGGGCAGGACGGCGTTTGTGCCGGTGGTGATGTTGGTGACGTGGAGTTGCCCGTCGCGGGTGACGGCCTTGATGCGCCACTGGTCGCGGTTGGTGACGTAGTCGGGGCCGGCGGCGATGCACCGGTCGTTGCGTCGGGTGACGATGATGTCGCCCACGCTGGCCAGGTTGCCGTCCCGCAGGCGGACGCCTCGGCCGGGCTGCACGTGGCCCGCGGCGATGAGCAGATTGCGGGCGTGGTGGGCGATGTCGCTGGCCTCTTCGGTGGTGTCGACGAGCATCATGCTGCGGCGGCCGGCGGTGATGTCGGCGAGCCACCGGGTGAGCATCTGGTCGACGAGGTGGCGGCGGTGCCCGCCGACGAGGCGCCCGCGCCGGTCGTACTCGTCTAGGACGGTGGGGTCGCCGTGGCGGAGCCGCAGTGAGGCGGGGCCTTCCCAGGCGTGGGTGAAGCGATGCACGTGCGACAGGGAAGTGGTGACGCCGAGGGTGGCGAGGTAGCGGAGCAGCCCACCGGGTCCGACGGCGGATGTCTGATTGGGATCGCCGACGAGGATGAGCTTGCCGCGTACCTGGTCGAGCTGGGCGGTGATGCGGGCCAGATCGTGGCTGGAGACCTGGGATGCCTCGTCGACGATGACCCATTGCCCGGGTGCGAACGCCCAGTGGCGGGCTCGGGTGCCGGGCGGGGGACGATGTTGCGCGTGCAGCCACCGCGCGACGTTCTCGGTGCGCAGGGTGGTCCCGTCGGGTTGGCGGGTGGCGTCGGCGAGCAGGTTGGCGGCGGCCTGACCGACGGTGAGACCCAGCACCGGTATGCCTGCGGCGTGGGCTGCGGCGACGACGGCCCGTTGAAGGTGCGTCTTGCCGGTGCCGGCGGGACCGATGACGCCGGTGATGTGCCGGTCGTCGCCGATGAGGAACCGCAGTACCTCGGCTTTCTCTCCGGACAGGTCCATCCGCTCGATGGCGGCGTTGACGGCCTCGGCAGGTGCGGGCTGCGCGCCGCGTTGGCGGGCGTAGGCGATGACTTGGTGCTCGGCGGCGAGGACGGCGTGGGTGGTCAGGTGCAGGTCCCGGTGGCGGGTGTATTCGCTGTGCAGGTCGCTGGCTCGTTGCAGGCTTGGTCCCCACTGCACGAGCGCGGGGGGAGTCAGGACGCGGAGGCCTCCAGCCCCTTCGGTGACGGCGCGCGCGGCGAGGCGTTGCACGCGTTGCCAGTCCGCGGCGGGCGAGTGCCCGGGTGTGATGTCGAGGACCTGGCCGATGGCGAGTTCGAGGTGGTCGTGGCCGAAGACGGCGCGCTGATGGCTGAGCGTGTGCACGGCGCGGGCGACCGCCAACCGGTCGTCGGCGCGGACGGCGGCGTCGATGACGTGCGTGCGGCGTGCACGGGGGACGCGAAGCTGGGCGGTGGCGTCCCGTAGCGTGGCCTCGTCTAGGGCGGCGGGGTCGGCTGCGAGACCGCGGGCCCGGCGCAGCACCCGCAGCGCGATGGCGGCGGTGTCATCGTGCGCGTGCCCGGTGAGAAGACGTTGGATCTGCCCTTGTGTGTCGAGGCCCATCTTGCGGTCTTCGGCGAGCCAGCGGCGCACGGCTTCGTGGGTCGACTCGGCGCCTTTGTGAGGGCGGCGGGTGCGCAGGGTGGCGTCCTGGGCGCGAGTGCGCCATTGTCGCGGTGCCATCCGCTGAAGCGGGGACGCGCCGCGGTGGATCTCTTCGGTGATGGTGGCGCGACGTTTGGCGTAGTGGCGCAGGGAGTCGTCGCTGATGCCGACGATCTCACGGATGCCGGTGTCGGGGCGTGGGGCGAAGGTGATGCCGCGGCGCTGGCGTAGCTCGGCTTCGATCGCGCGTTCGTAGGCGACGCGGGCGCCGATCGCGGCGCGGTAGAGGGCCCGGCCGTCGAGGGCGAGCCACTGGGGTTTCGCGTCGTGGCTGTGGGCTTGAACTTTGGCGGAGACCACGATGTGCGCGTGGAGTTGGGGGTCACGTTCACGGCTGAGGCGGTGGTCGAAGACCATGGCCGCCAGGCCGGCGGTGTCGAGTTGGCGGACGCCCCCGGCGCCGGCGCGGGCATAGGCGCCGTGCCGTTGTAGGTGGTCGAGCACGACCCGCACCCCGGCGTGGTGGGCGGCCATGACGTCGCGTTTGACGTCGTCGTCGCCGAAGGCCCACAGCAGCGACACGGACTTGACCGGAGACACGGTGACGTCGAACGCGGACACAGCCCGTCGCTCTGGGGCGGTCATCGCGTCGTACCACGCCTTGTCGCGCTGTTCGACCGTGGCGTCGTCAGGCAGGAGTGACAGCGCTCGCTGTGCGGCTACGGTCCGATACGCGTCTGTCTGCGGCGCGTAGGTGCGCCACCGCTGTCCGAGCTGATAGCCGGCGCGGGGATGGCGTCCCTGGCCGACAAGGAAGCGCATCTGGCTCTCGGTGACCCAGCCGCTCATTCCGAGGACCGTGGCGCCGTCGCCAGCCCACCAGCCGGGGCTCTCACCCCGCGCCGTCGGGTCCATGTAGTACGGGGCCGGGCCCCCGGTGGTCGGGGCGCGCATGTCGTGCCTACCGGCCGCGACTTGCTCCATCAGATAGCGATATCCGCTGCCGGGCGAGATTCGCGTGATGGACAACATGGGAAAACCGTAGAAGATCAACTAGAAGGTGGGTGGTGGAGAATGCAAGAGGGTGTGTCGCCTCTAAGGGAGTGAGAATCGTGAGGGTGGGCGTTCGTGCAGGTAGGAAGCTGTGTGGCTGGTCCGAGTGAAGGTTCGAGGTGATTCCTGAAATTGCGGCCAGGATCGAACGAATAGGCAAGACGGCAGGCTCGGGATATGTTGGTGGGATCCGAAAGTCGCTACGGTCGGGATATGGCGAGTCGAACGGGGAATGATGCGGTCCGTGCGCTTCGGGCGCGGCAGGAGGTCGAGCGGCGTGCCGTGCGGGCTGTCGAGCAATCGGCGTCGGCGCTTGCGGATGCTGCAGAGCGGCGGCACGAGTTGCTGGCAAAGGTAGACGGGGAGGTTCGGGACGCAACGGCAGCACATGAACTGTCGGTGGTGGTCCTTGCGGCGATTCTCCGTGACGACGGGTTGGCCGCTGAGTTGGCCGGTGTGGACGTGAGCAGGGTTCGGGCGCTGCGGCGGACGGTGGACGGTAAGGCGGTGCGCGAGCGCATCGCGCAGTTGGGGTCGGTGATGCCGCGTCGTGGCCGGCCGCCTGCGCCGGAGGTCGTGTCGCACGGGGGCGTGTTGGGTGATGTCGGGTCAGCCCCCGGCCTGGTGGATGGCGGCTGACCCGTGGATGCGCTGTGGGACGTGGGGTGAGAGTCGGGAGCGGCAGCCGGCGGCGGCGTGCTCGATGCGCGCCGACGACGTCTCGCGTGCGCCCGCCGAGCCGCTGCGCGCGGCCGGGCGGGCGCGGGGTCAGGGGTGCTGGCCGAGCAGGCGTCCGGGGTCGCCGGTGGTGGTCCATCCGGCGCAGTCGCTGAACAGCCGGTGCGCGCTGTGGGCGAGCGTGATCGGGTACAGGTTGGGGCGCTGCACGTAATGCTTGCCGTGCTGCCAGAGGTCGAGCAGCATCGCGGCCAGTCGCAGGGTGGCGCGCATTCGTCCGGGGTTGCAGTCCTCGCAGTGGTGCCGGCGGGCGTACTTGATTAGTGCGACGGTTGCGGCGCGCAGTTGTACAGCGGTGGCCAGGTCGTGGACCGGCTCGGAGGGCCACGCGGGGCGGTGGTCGCACAAGTCGAGGTGGCTGATGACGTGCGCCATGCGGCGGCGGGCGTCTTCAAGCATGGCCAGGATTTGACCGGCGCGGCGGACGGCGGGCGTTGCCGCCGGGATCAATGTCGTGGGTGCCGTGAGGACAGACATAGGGGCTCCTCGTGTTGGCGTTCGTGTGGGGCGGTGTTCGCCGTTCCGCCCGGATGGCGCGCGTGGTGCGAGGGGGAGGGCGGCCCGGGTGGGGTGACCCGGGCCGCGCCGGGGCGTTAGCGGTAGCGGCGGCGTGAGGCGGCTGCCTTGGTAGCGGTGGTTGCGGTGGTGTGGTGCCACACCTGGACGGCTGCGCCGTGGCGCTTGGCGTCGTACATAGCAGCATCAGCCCGAGTGAGCAGGCCGGAGGCCGTACGGGTGCCGTGGTCGGCCATCGCAAGGCCAACGCTTGCGCGGCAGTTGACGGGCTCACCGAAGATCGCGAGCGTGCTGCGGTCGAGGGCATCGGCTGCGGCGGTGGCGTTCTCGCGGCTGGTGCGTTCGCCGCCATCGGTGACGATCAAGAACTCGTCGCCGCTCATTCGGCCGATGTAGGCAGTGGGTAGGTCGAGTGCGGTGAGGGTGTCCGCGACGTGGATTAGCAGGCTGTCGCCTGCGGCGTGCCCATGTTGGTCGTTGATTGCTTTGAAGTCGTTGAGGTCGAGCAGGGCGACGCTGACGGGCCGGGCGCGGTCGGCCAGCAGCGCGTTCAGGTGGCGTAGGAGCGCGCGGCGGTTGGGCAGGCCGGTCAGCGGGTCGTGGTCGGCCTCGTGGCGGGCGGTGGCGAGGGCGGTGCGAAGTCGTCGGTTTTGTACCAGGAGTGCGACGAGGTTGGCGGTGGTGATTGCGAGCAGGATCGTTTGCCACGCCGTTTGCATTCGGGTGCTCCCTGGGGTTGGGGTTTGTGTGGTGCGCGGTGGGGGTTCGCCGTCCCCTCCGAGCAATCATTACTATACCTAATCCGATGGTGTCGGTCTATCCAATTCGGCCGGCACGGTCGAGAAACCTCAGTGACTTTGATGTGCCGGCGGCTACGTCGATCACGCCCTTATTTGTCGAGGTGTTGCCATTGACGGGTCACAGGGGAGCCGGCGAGGCCGGCTCCCCTGTGACGTCTCTACGGCTGGTGTCGCTTGCGGGCGTCGCCGAGCACGTGAACCTGATCGGTCAGGATGAGCGGGGCGTCGGCCGGTCCCTTGATGTGAGGGCGGACGTAGGTTCGGCGGCGCAGTCCGCGGCCGGGGCCGTAGGGCTGCTGCCGGAAGAATCCGGCGACCCACCATCGGCGGGTGTAGACGCGCGTGGTCGTGCCGTCGGGGCTGTCCTGGCGGGCCTGCTGTTTGCGTCGCAGCCGTACCAGCCGCACCGTTGGCGCGGGTCGGTTGGCGCGCTGGTATGCCTTGCGCGTCGCCTTGTCGGCTGGTTCCTCGGTGACTTCGGCGTCGGGCTGCGTCGACAGGATCCACGTGGCGATCAGGGAGCACAGCATCAGGCGCGTCTGTTCGCTGTTGGGTGCGTACGGCTGACCGAAGCGCAGTCCAGCGCCGCTACTGACTGGGGCGAGCCAGCCGATGCGCTCGCGCAGCCCCTGCAATTCCAACTCGGTGGGCTGCTGACCCTGTAGGAGGGTTTCTGCGGGGGTGTAGAAGGTGATCCAAACGCCACCGGGGATCGGTCCCCACTGTGCTGCGACGATTGGCACCGTTAGCCCGGTGTGTGGCTCCACCGGCTGATAAATCGGCGTGTGCCAGACGAGCAGGCCGTCGGATGCCGGCATCTCGACTTGCTCGACGCGCACGTCAGGAAGATCGCGCGCCGCGTGCGCGGCGAGGGCGGTGAAATCGGGGTCGATCCAGAACACGCGTCCGTTTTCCGCATGGTTTGCCATCAGGGCGGTGTACTGGCGCAGTGCTTCGGGGTTGCGGGCGTCAACGATCGCGGCGGGGGCGTCGACTGGGGCACCGGGGAACAGGTGCCCGGGGATCTTGTACGTCTCGCCGCTGTCGAGCAGGCGCAGGAGATACGAGCCGCCGGACGTGCGCCAGAAACGCACGAGCCGGTCCCGCACCTTTGGCAGCATCTGCGGGCGCAGCGACCGTACCTCGGGGGCGGGAGCGGCGTCCTGCGCGGGAGGGCAACTGCGGTTGTTCGCCCCGTAGGGGAGCGGTTGTCGTGCCGGTGTGCTGGGAGTGGCGGCGAAGAGGGCTTGGTGCAGGGGTCGGAAGAAGCTCTGCGCGTCATCCGACAGGCCACGGCGGCGGGCGCGTTTGACGGCGCGAGCGGTCAGCCCTTCGGGGTCGCGCTGCTCGACCAGGCGCGCGCATCCCTCGCACGCTGCCCAACTGCCGCCGAGGTTGTGCATCGCCATGCCGCTGACGTCGGGTGCGGTCGTCATGGCGATTTCGAGCTTTGCGAAGGTGAACGACGCCACCGGGCGAGGCGCGGAGCAAAAATCGCAGGTCATTTCGACGTGCGCGAGCTGTGCGAGCGGCACCGGGTTGGGTTCGTGGTCGTCGTTGCTGCTGCGGGGATGAAGGAACGTCCTTCCGCCGCCCTGGGTGGTGATCACGGTGAGGGGTACGCCGCACGTCGTGCAGCCGTACCCCTCGACGATCGGCGGAGTGCCGACGTCGTGGGAGTCCATGCGTCTCCTTTGGGTTGGGGTTTGTGTGATGTGCGGTGGGGGTTCGCCGTCCCCTCCGAACAATCATTACTATACCTCTTCTGATGGTATGGATCTATCCGATTCGGCCTGGATGGTCGAGAAATTTCGATGATCTTGACGGTGGTTTGCCGGCGGCTACGCCGATCACGCTGCCGTGTACGGACACGGCGCGTCCCCCCACTTCCTTTGGCGGTGGGGGGCGAGTTCACTCGACCCGCGGCGCGCGCAGTGGAGGTCAAGTCCGGGCGCGGGGTTTCGAGGAAAGATCATGCGGGGTGTGCATGATGTTTCCGAGCCGCGCCCGGACTTGACCGGAGCGAGCACGTCGCTAGCCTGTCGCGGCCCCCACCGGTGAAGGGGTTTGGGCAGTGCGGCCGGAGGCCGCTTCCGGTTTACCCGGCCCGCCAGGGCCGGGCGTCTCGTGAGCGGAAGTACGGTGATCGGTCGGGGTCGGCGGCAGCCCTACGCCGAGGGCTAGCTGAGCAGATCAGGGGTGGGGGGTGTGCCCTGCTCGTCCAGGATGGCCCACAGCGTTTCGCGCCTCCACTTGCGGCGGTAGCGCCCCTTTGGGCCTGCTGTCTGCTCATCGGCGCGCTCCAGCACGCGACTGGGTAGGGCGTTGGCGGTGCTGTAGCCGAGCACTCGGGCGGCTTCGGCTTTGCCCACCAGTTCGTCCGGCTTGCCGGAGCGGTCGGGGTGGCCGTGGGGAGTGCCGGCTGGCCGTCCGGTTCGCGTCGCGCCTCCCTTGCCGATGCGGTTTTCCGCGATCTCCCACACGGTGCGGCGCTTCCACCGTCTGCGTTTGCGGCCGGATGGGGTCGACGATTCGTCATCCACCTGCTGCTGCAGCCGTAGCCACACGGGGTTGTTTCCGGCGAGGGCGCTTCGGTCGCGGTAGCCGAGGATGCGGGCCGCTGTCGCGGTGTCGACCAACTCGTCCGGGTCCCCGGAGCGGTCGACGCTGTCGCGTGCGCTGCGCGTGGCCTGTTCGCGTGGCAGTTCGTATTTGGCGATGTCCTGACGGTGCCATGTGCGGCCGTCGGCGGCGCGCTCGGGGAAGCCGTTGCTGTCGCGCTCGCGGTAGAGCCGGTCGAGGTGGCTGACGGAGATGCCGAGCATCGCCGCTGCTTCGACCCGGTTGACGACATCGCGGCCGTGTGGGGAGCGCGTGGACATGGAGTGATGATGCCGTACGCACTGGTGGGCGAGCCGCATGGTCGGCGGATGGCGGCTGAGGACGCTTCTCATGGTCTGCTTCACGGCCGATGGTTGGGGGCTGCCGTACGATGGGCGGCACGCGTCCGGCGTAAGGGTTCGTTGGGGCCCGTGTGGCGTCGGATGCCAGGCGGCCGGGGGGAGTTCGCCAAACTAACCCCCCGGCCTCCGCCGAGCAGTCGCCCCAAGGGCGCTGGGGCGCTGTGGTCACTGGCCCCGCGGTGGGTGGTGCCGGGCATTGGGAAGGCACCGTCGCGCGGCGCGCGCCAGGACCCCGTATTGCGTGTCGCCCCTGGCGATCACCTGCCCGGTCGGCAGCCTGCGCGCCACGTACTCGCAGCGCTGGGCGTCCCATCCCCCGAGGCAGACGGGCGATGGTTCGGTGATCATGTCCCATCGTTCACCGTCGGTGCCGTTGATGTGGACGTGGAACTCGCGAGTGAGAGTCCACCTGTCGCTGTAGGTATCGAGCCGGAGGCCGTGGGGATTGTTGTCCCGGAAGAGGCGCCAGCGGCCATCGCCTCCGAGCAGCCGCGCGATATCCCGCTGTCCGTCGAGCGGGGCTTGGCCAGGTGGGTGCCGTACTGGTGTGGTGGTCGCGTTCTGGCTGAGCGGCCGGTTTGGCATGGTCGAACCCCGTGGGTGGTGTGGTGGGCCCCCGGAGGTTCGCCGTCTCCGGAGAGAGTCATTACTACACAGGCATCGAGTGTGTGGGCTGAGCGCGGATTGTGGCGCACGCGGAGCTGGCAGGGCGGGCCGGCAGCGGACCTGATGGGACGCGGACGTGTTCCGGCCCGCCCGGTGGCCGCGGGAGCAACGGCCTGGAGCACGACGGGCTCGGGACAAAATTGGTCTTGGGTGGTGCCGGTCGGGAGCCGGTTGTGGCCCCCGACCGGCAGCGGCTAGGCGGCGAGGTTGCACCCGGTGTCGGGGTCCGCCTCCGTGTCGGCAACTGCGGTGTCAGCAGCAGCGGCGGTTGCCGCGTCAACGCCGTGGCCCTCGCTCTCTGCCTGCTCGGGTTCGGCCTCGGGGCGGGCAGGCTGCGGGTCGTCTGGCTCCGTGTTCGTGGCTACGGCGGGGGCCGTTCGCCGGTTCGTGGCGCGGTTGACGACGCCGTCGATGATGAGCTGTTCGACCTTGCCGACCTGGAAGCCGTTGGTGATGCACCACTGCAACCACTTCGCGACGGCCGGGTCCGGGGCACGCCAGGAGGTGCGGGTGATGGCGCTTTCGTTCGCGGCGGCGATGGCGGCCAGGGAGATGACCGTGTAGCGGGCGTCGCTGACGCGGGCCGGGACGCGGCTGGTGCCGGCGCGCTTGGTCTTGCCAGGCGAGAGGAGGTCGTCCAGCATCTTCCGGCCGCCGTTGACCCAGGTGGACAGGAGGTAGCCGGAGTCGGCCAGCATCTCCGCGATGAGCTTGTTGGTGCCCTTGGGTGGGGTCTTGCCAGCGAGCAGGTTGGTCAGCCACTCACGGCGGACGGTGTTCGCGGCTTCCATCAGTTTGTTGTTCTCGATGACGCGCCGCCGCTCGGCCTTTTCTCCCTCGGTCATGGGGCCGCTGCGAGTGGTGGTGCTGTAGCTGTACTGGGTGTGTCCGTGCTTGCGCCAGTCGGTGCAGTAGGTGCGCTCGGTGAGGCGGTGGTCGTAGGCCAGGTACAGCAGGACGGCGTGGCCGGGGCAGTCGCTGTGGTCCTCGGCGGTGATGCGCTGGCCTTCGGCGTCGCGGAGGTCGCTGATCTCCTTGACCTTCGCGTCGTGGTAGCTGGGGTGTTCGGTCAGCAGGGCCACCCCGGCGGTGGTCAGCTCGGCGCGGCGTGCGGCTTCGGCTTCGCGGGCGTTACGGGCGGAGCGGGCCTGTTCGACTGCTCGGGCGAACGCGAACGGTCCGGCGTCTTCGGCTTCCTGCAACAGCGTTTCGATGGTGTCGGGTTCGTCGGTGAACTCGGCGAGGGCGGCAGCCTGGGTGAAATCCAGTCCGAGTGCGTGGGTGCGCTCGGCGGTGTGCTTGTCCAGGGTGGCGACGCAGCGGCCGGCCTTGACCTGTTCGGGGTGGTAGCCGGTGCTGCGGGCGATCTCCTCGTCGCTCATGCCCTCAAGTGCGAGCTGCTGGATGCCTCGGGACACCTGTGCGGCGGTGGGGTCCTTGCGGTGGACTTGCCGCAACATGCTGATGATCTGCTCGCGGTTGCCGGCCAGGTCGTCCCGGACGATGGCCGGGATGTACTCCTGCTCGGCTTCGACGGCGGACCAGTATCGCTGCTCGCCGTCGATGATCAGGTACGTGTCGTCGTCAAGCGGCGTGACGATGACCGGGGCGAGCAGCCCGCGAACGCCGTCCTCTTGCAGGTTCTCCACGATGCCGCGCAGGGCTTGGGCGTCGTCGCGAACGTTGTCGGGGTTGGGCTTGATCTGCTTGATGGGCAGCAGTTCGTAGCCGCCGGGCAGGGCGGGCTTGGCGACGGTGTGCTCGGTGTCGGCTGCCTCCGCCGGGTCGGTGGAGGTGGTCGACAGGTCGGGCAGCCCGTCCGGGATGGGCTGGTCGGTCTCCGCGCTGGGCTGCGCGCCGGTTGCGGTGATCGTGAGCACCGGTGTGCTCCCTTCGGTTGTGGGTTTGTTGGTTGGCCGGTCAGGCCCGGGTTGCCGTCCGGGCCTGACCGGTGGTTTCGAGGCCGCTGCGTTCAGCGGCGCTGGCGGATCCGTGTCGGGTCGCTGCGAAGTTGCCACTGAAAGGAGGAACGTCGCACGGCTGTTAGGCGGCTGTGGCGACGGCGGTGAAGCGGGGGCGGGCGGCTGGTGCGGGCATCGTGCATTCGGTGCAGGTGGCGCTGTTCCAGCGGTGAGGGCTTACGCCGTCGCCGGCTGGGCAGGGGCGGGTTTGCAGGTCGCGGATGTCGGCGGCGTTGAGGCAGGTGGGGCAGAGCCCCCAATTGGCGGTCGAGGGACCGGCGATGGGGGAGTCACATTGGGCGCAGTACAAGCCGGCTTGGCGCAGTGCCTGGCCGATCACGTCGGCGGTGATGACTGCACGGCGGGCTGTTGCCGCGAGGTTCTTCCATGCGGCGGTGTTCTGGACGCGGCGCCACTCCTCGGTGTTCAGGGCTGGGTCGTGGAGGCTGCCGGGGTCGTCGGCCTGGGCGCGTAGGTACGCCTCGACTTCTGCCCGGCCGAACAGCGGTCCGGTCCATTGGTAGGTGCGGGCGAGCACGGAGACGAGGTGTCGGGCGTCGGGCTCGGCAAGGTTGCGGGGCAGGGACACGCCGTGGGGCAACCCGATGAACAGGGGCATGGCTTCTCCCAAGGTGCGCAGCGGTGGGTTTGCAGCGCACGGCTGCGGGCGGGTTGAAGGCCCGATGGCTGTGGCCGTGCGGTGCGGGAGCGGTAGCCCGCGTCGGCGTGCTCGATGCGCGTCGACGCGGTCAGCCGTGCGGCTGGGCGCTGGGTCCGGGTGCCGCTGGCGGGTTGCGCCAGCGGCACCCGGAGCTCGGGTCAGAGCGTGGCTGCGATTTCCATCGCCCGGATGCCGACGCCCTCCATCTCGTACGCGGCGTCGGGGTCGGTGAGGGTCTTTGCGGCGCTGGTGACGGCGTGCATGATGCCTCCGGCCGTGCGGTCGCCGCCGTCGATGAAGTGGTTCAGGACGAGCCGCTGCTCGTCCTCGGTGAACCGCAGCCGCTGGGCGATGACCCGGATGGTGTGGTCGGGGTCGGGGACGCGGCGGCCGGCCTTCTCCTCGATCTCTTCGATCTTGCGCTGCACGTAGCGGACGTCGAGGAAGCGGCGCACCGCGTCGCGGGTCTGCTTGCCGATCAGGTTGAGGTTCGCCTGGTGGGTGTCGTTGCTCCAGCGGATGGTGCCCTCGTCCATCTTCGCGCCGAGGTGCACTGCTCGCAGGGCGTCTTTGGTGATGGTGAGGCCGTTGTCGCAGACCTGTACGACGATGCGGGGAGTGACGGTGAACGCGCCAGAGCCTGTCTCGCTGTTCGTGAAGACGAGACCGGCGAAGACGGTCGGGTTGTCCGCGCCGGTGGCTCCGGTGAAGGGGCTGCGGTAGTTGCGCAGCAGGTTGCGGGCGAGGGTCTTGATGGCCTCGGAGTGCACGCGGACGACCATCCGGCGCTCGCTTAGGTCGCAATCCAATTTGACGTTCATGCCCGACTCGCGGATGCCGGACAGGACGGCCATCAGCACGTCGAGGTTGTCGATGATCTTGTATCCGTCGCTAAGGAAGGCGCGCAGGATGCCGCCACCGTTGCCGTCGGACAGGCAGCGGGCGAGATAGCGCTTGCCCTGGCTGAGGTCGAGCCAGCCGTTGATGTTGGCGTCGTAGAGGTGCAGTGCCTGCGCGCGGGTCTTGCGCAGGTAGCTGGTGGGGATGCCGAGCTTTTCGCCGAGTCCCGCGTCGCCCAGTTCGGTGGGCCGGTAGAGCCCGTCGGAGGGGGTGACACCCGATTCGCTGAGGATGGGTTCCGCGCCGGTGATGCGCAGGTGTCCGGCCTCGGCTCGCAGCATCGCCGTGCCAGCGACGATGTCGAGCTTGTGCGCCTGCTGGAGGTCGAGGATGCGGTGCAGGTCCGGCAGCGTCGCGTGCCGGGCGGCCAGGGGGATGGTGTCGAGCGCGTTGCTCACCGTTGATCCCTTTCGGTTGGGGTGTTGGCTGCGAGGGCGGGGGTTGCCGTCCCCTCCCTCATGTATTTAATGATACATGACCAGCCCCGCAGAGTCCACTTGAGACCGTTCAATTCGTGAAATTCCAGCGTGGCCAATGTGTAACCGTCGGTAATTAATAACGCATGATCTACTAACGTTTCTCTACGTGCTGATTGGTGAATTGGTCGGCGCAGCCGGTTATGTGATGTGCGTCAGAGAGCCTTCCCGGTGGCCTGATCTTTGATCGACCATGTTTGGCTGTGGGGGTCAAGCCTGGGGTGTGGCTTGACCCCCACAGCCAAACATGGTTGGCACTGTGGGGTCAGGTCGCCGGGAAGGATCGGCGCTGCCTCCCCCTTCCCGGAGCCTGCCTCGCCGGCGAGGCGCCGCGGTTCAGCGGCGGGACGCTGACCCGGCTGGAGGCCATCGACCGAAGGTCGATTCAGCCCAAGCGGCGAGACGGCTGTCGGACCGGGCGGGCTAGCGGGCGTCGAGTGGTGCGAATGGGTCTACATCCGGAAGCAGTCGTCTTGCCTTACGGCAAATTCGCTTCAGGCAGCGGCTGCATTAGGAGTCACTGGTTGGCAAATCGGGCGGCGTGGCGCTGAGCACCTTCCCGCTCCGGGTGTTGATCCATTCCTGCACGCGTCTGCGTTTCCAGTAACGAGTAGATCCCTGTACTGGTGCGGGTTCTTCGCGGTCAGGCATGGGAAGGTAGCCGTCCTCGCCGCGGTCCCACACGGCCTTGCTCATTCCGACGTACTTGTCCCACCCGCCCTGCGTGATGGTGAGAATCTCCCGGAACTCGGTGGCGGAGATGAGCTCCTCGGGGTCGCCGTTGAGGTCGACATGATGGACCCGCGCTCGGGAGGATTCCACGATCTGCGGTAGGAGGACATCCCGGACGTGCTTCAGCTCGTCGATGGGAAGCCACGCCTTCTTGTCCTGCTTGACCGACGCGGGCCAGCCTGACCCTTGGGCGCGCTGCTTCGGTGACGTCTTGAGCCGCACCGTCTGTTCGGACCGTCCGGTCAGCTCGGCTGCGCCGGCTATGTCCGTGTGTGGCCGGCCACCAATGTTCCGGATTTCCATGCCTACCCCTGCCTGCATCGGTGGCCAGCGGTTGGAACGGCCGGGGGAACATCGTCCGCGAACGAACGAAGCGGCAACCCCCCGGCCGCGTGATCCAACCAACAGCCCCACCCACAAGTCCACCGCTAAGCGGCGGACGTGTGGCCGAAGCGGTGCAGATGGTAGCAGCCTGGCTCTCGGTCGCCTGGGAGATCGGCGGGTTGATGCCGTACTTGAGAGCCGTGCTCCCCCTGACGAAGCCCGGCAAAGACGATCGGCAAAGAGCGCCACCGGCTGCGGCCAGGAGCAGCGCTGTGCGCCCAGAGAGGACGGACGCCGTTCAGCTGCCCCGCGGGACGGCTGGTAGAGCGCCCGAAGGGGCACGGATTACCGATTCGGCCATGTCGAGCGCGCGGAGCAGGGCTCTTTGCTGCGCCGCCGACAGGGTGCCTGCGTCCAAGCCGCATGTTGATACGAGCGTCTTGAGCTGATTGACCCGTTGATGGTGGGCGGCGGCGAGGCAAGTGGGATGAGTCAGTAGATCGCGTGCGGCGTACCCGTCGCCAGCAGCGTGTTGGATCAGTTCGACGCCGAGCTGCTCGGCGGCTGGGTGATCGTTATCGAGGGCGTCTAGAAGGGTGAGGCCAAGCCGGGTGTGGAAGACGGTGAGTCCGGGCTTGGCGGGTCCGAGGGCGTGGTAGGCGGTCAGCGCCTTGTTCGCCTGGTCGTCTGCGGGATCGGAGTCTGGCATCAGCAGGAGCAGGCAGGCAGTGACGGCGTCTTCCCATGGTTCGCCCGGTTGGGTGGCGTCTAGCATCGCGCGTGCCTGGCGGTAGCGGCCTGCTGTGGCATGGGCTATGACGCTGATCTGCCTGCCGTCGAGCATGCGTGCGCCGATGCCGTTGTATTGGGTGAGGCGGTGGCTGGCGTCGTCCCACCGTCCGGCGCTGGCGAGGGCGTGGGCGCCGGTGCCGAGCAGGACGGCCCATAGCCAGGTTCGTGTCTTGGTGTGGGCACCGGGTGCCTCGGTGAGGCGGGCGACGGGGATGGTGAGGCCGTCGATCAGGGTGTCGGTGCGGGTGTCGATGGCCTGGAACAGGGTTTCCAACAGGGCCCAGGCGGCGGGGCCGTCGCCCGCGCGGATGCGGAGGCGGGCGAGGTTCACGATCGGTTCGAGTGCGTGCTGGGGATCGCTGCCGTGGTCGAGTGCCGCGGTGGCGAGCCGGTGGCACCAGGTGTGGGCCAGGTCGGGCATGTCACAGTCCGAGGCTAGGAGCGCGGCGAGGTTGAAGACCGCGGTCGCGGCGGCCACGTCACCGCTGTGGTAGGCGAGGTCGGCGCGTTCCTCGAGGTCGGCGATGCGCTGGGGCAGGGGTGTGCATACGGGG